>JAIRKU010000014.1 GCA_031259945.1 Mycoplasmataceae bacterium | reverse complement strand
GTATTTTTACATTGAAAAAATCAAGAGTCTAATAAAACGTTTAAAGCAAGATATACTTATTTCTATTAAATAAGTACAAGGGCGAATGTTAAACATTTTGCAATAAATTTAAGCTTAATCAAGTGATTATATATTAACTTTAATTATAAAAATTACAACCATAGGTATAATTAAATTGCATAAAATTGATTAATATGGAAACAAGAGTTGAACGTTATCGAATATATCGAAACGAAATTATTAACGAAGGCCTTTTATTAGATCGCTTGGTTGATGAAACCAATATTTCCAAGCGATATAAAACCAAAATCGACAATTTAGACCGTAATATTTTGGCAGAAATTGATAATTCTAAATCCATATCGAAATTAATTTCTATTAATGAAAATGAAATGGTTGAATCAAAACAAATGTTAAATTTCGTTAATTTAATAGATGATAAAAAAATTAAGAATATTTCTAAAGAAATTAATGAATGAAATAATCGTTACCAAACACACCCTGTCATTGATCAAAAGGGCAATATTGATTTAAAGTGACTAATCGAGGACCCCTCTTATTCAAACTATGAAAAAAATGAAAAAAAAATTGAAATTCAAAATCAAAATTGAATAAAATTTCAAAACAATAGTTTGAATCAAATTTCAAAAATCAATGAATTGTCTCAATTAACAGATAGCGCTCATGCTGTTGAAAAATTAAAGACCATCATTAGTTACAATGATCGTAAGAAAAATTACAATAAAATCGCTTACATTATCCCATCATTTTTAAGTATTGTCTCTCTTATAGCGATCATTGCTTTATTGGTTGTAATAATAACAAGGCTATAAAATACAATGGCTTCTAAGAAAAGAGTTTATCAAATTGCTATAGATGGGCCAGGTGGTGCTGGAAAAAGCACAATCGCTCAAGAGGTTGCTAAAAGGTTAGGATTTTTATTCATAAACACTGGAGGCATGTATCGTTGCTATGCTATCGCTTTGAAAAATACTGATATTAGTAATCTTGAACAAATTAAGCAAGTTTTATATAACAACCATGTAACGTTTACTCCTGAACGTTTATATTTAAATGGAACAGATGTTACTAAAGAATGTTATACAGCCTCAATATCGATGCTCGCTAGTAAAATCGGTACAATCGCTGCTGTACGTGAAAAGTGCGTCAAAGATCAACAAAAGATTGCTGAAGGTCAAAGTTGTGTTATGGAAGGACGGGACACAACTACCGTAGTATTACCCAATGCTACACTCAAAATATTTTTAACCGCCTCTATAGATACTAGAGCTAATCGTCGTTGACTGCAAAACAACAAACGTGAGCCTTTAGAAATTATTAAGAAAGATTTAATCGCCCGTGATTATCAAGATAGTCATCGTAGTATTGCACCTCTTAAAAAAGCAATAGATGCTATTGAAATTAGTACGGATAACAAAACATTCGAAGAAAATGTTCAACAAGTAATACAAGCATTTAAATTAAAAGAGGCTTTAAGTGTATAAAGTAGCATTGGTTGGAAAACCCAATGTTGGTAAGTCCACTTTATTCAATCGCATAATTAGTTCAAAAAAATCAATTGTAGACGACGAGCCCGGCGTCACAAGAGATCGTATTTATGCTAATGCCATCTGGCTTAATAGAGAATTCACCATAATTGATACAGGCGGATTAACTAATAAGAATGTATCATTTCAACAAAACATTGAAACACAAGTTAAATTAGCTATTAATGAAGCAAATCTAATTATCTTTTTAGTTTCCGCTAAAGAAGGTATTAATGCCGAAGATTATTATGTAGCTAAAACATTAAAGAAATCTAAGAATAAACATGTTGTCCTAGTTGTTAATAAATCAGAAAATTACCAAAACCAAGATATTAATCAATATTATTCCCTTGGTTTTGGTAAACCGTTTTTTATTGCTAGCGAGCATGGTATTGGTATCGGTGATTTATTAGATGAAATAATTAAATCAATTAGTAAAAATAATGCAACTACTAAAAAAACAGATAATTTTTTTTCTTTTTGCATTATTGGCAGACCTAATGTTGGCAAGTCCACACTAGTAAATACTGTTTTACAAGAAAATAGAGTTATAGTTTCGCCAATTGCCCACACCACTAGAGATAGTATTGATGTAAACTTTAAGTATAAAAATCGCGATTTTACAATTATTGATACTGCTGGCATTCGTCGCAAAGGGAAAATCGCTCACGGGGTTGAAAAGTATTCTGTAATACGAACACAAGATGCCATATCACGTTCTAAATTAATAATCTTAATGCTTGATGGTAGCGAAAAGTTTAATGAACAAGATGAGGTAATAGGTGGATTAGCATTCAAAGCTAATATCCCTACCATTATTTGTGTTAACAAATGAGACTTAGTGAAAAAAAATACTCAAACAATGGTAGAAACAATTAAATTAATACGACAACAATTCAAATATTTATCCTGAGCCCCAATTGTTTTTGTAAGTGCAAATGATAATAAACGTATTCATACGATTTTTGAAACTATTTTAAAAATTGAGCAACAACTTAATATTACAATATCCTCATCGCTACTCAATGATGTTATTTTAAAAGCGCAAATTGCTAACCCTCCACCAAATTATAAAGGTGGGCGAGCTACCTTTGATTATGTTGAACAAGTCAAAGGCCAAATACCAACATTTGTAATATATGGTAATGACCCTAAATATATACACCTCACATACTCACGATATATAGAGAATCAAATTAGACATGCTTTTGAAATTGACATTGTTCCAATAACGATATATTTTAAAGACAAAAATGCACGTATCCGTGGGATTAAAAAAGGAGATAATGTATAAATATGGCTAAGATTGCTATTTTAGGAACGGGAGCGTGAGGAACTGCATTAGCTAATATTTTACTTGAAAATAATCATCATGTGTATATGTGAGGAGTTGACTCAAAAGAAATTGATGATTTAAAACAGCAAAGAAATACAAAATATTATAAAAACAATAAATTAATAAAAAAACCAGATATGGCTTCTTTGAATTTAACTGAGATTTTATTGCAAAGACCAATTTTTTTTATCATTGCTACACCATCAATATACATTAGAGAAACATTAATAAAATTAAGCAAACATTTAAACTATAAAGCGTATTTTATTAACGTTTCAAAAGGTTTAGACCCAATCACTAATGACATTTGATCAAAAACTATTAAGAAAATATTAGGTAATAAAAATAAAGGTTTAGTTACCTTAATTGGTCCTTCATTTGCTGTTGAAACATTTCGCCAACAACCTACCATGATTAATAGCGTTTCTGTATCTATTCCATTAGCTAGAATGGTGAGTTTATTATTTAATAATAATCATTTTAAATGTATTGAAATTAAAGACGAAATAGGTGCAGAAATTATTGGCGCATTAAAAAATGTAACCGCTATTGGTATGGGTATTGCTTATCAATTACACACATCAATTAATACTCGCGCTGCAATGCTAGCTCAATGTACGAAAGAAATCGGTAATTTAGTTACCATATATGGTGGCGAAACAAAAACCATTACACAATTCTGCGGTATTGGGGATATTTATTTAACATGCACTGATGAAAAATCACGTAATTTTTCTTTTGGTAAATTAGTTGCTGATGTTGGTATTAAAAAAGCTCTAGAACATAATCAAAAAACTATTGAGGGTTTTTATGCTACAAAAGTTATTGCCAAAGTAATTCGTGAAAAACATATTAATTCACCAGTTTTTAACGAAATTTTTCAAGTGCTTTTTAAAAATAAATCGACTAGTAGTTTCGTTAAAAATATAATGAAAATTATTATTGAATAAAATATTAACAAAAATGAATTATTAGTATAATGATGCTCATATTTAAATAGGAGTCCACAATGGGTAAACCACTAACCAAAAATCAAATTGTTGCTGAGTTGGCAACAAAAACTGATTTATCAAAGAAAGATGTAGCTAACGTATTAGCTAACCTTCAAACTTTAGCAGAGAAACGTGTAGTGACTGACGGTCAATTTCGTGTAATCGATTTAGGCAAATTAGTTGTACGTAAAACTAAAGCTAGAATGGGCCGTAATCCTGCAACTGGTAAAGAGATTAAAATACCTGCAAAAACAGTTGTTAAATTCCGTGTTGCTAAAGCTGTTAAACAATTAGCAAAAAGATAATTTAATATTTGATTTTAAAAAATGAATGGGGTTCCATTCATTTTTTATTTAGTCAAGAGCTTAAGAAAAATTATTTTGAGTTATTTAAGAATGTTACGGTTAAGAACGTTTTCCACGTTATCTAAACGAGTCTCCAGATTAGTTACTCGAGTTTTAACGTCTTTAACATCAGACTTTAATGGTTCAAATTGAGTCTCTGATCATGTCTTAAATCATTGAGGCATGCCACGAGGTGTTGGTGTTTTAGTCGTGTCGTGATCATTATCGAGTGGCTCGCGATGATTCGGTATTGCTTGCACAATGACCTCATGCCCGATTCGTTTTTGGTCTTCTTTGTATTCCGCGATTTTTACCTTTTTCGTGCCCGCATTATACAAGTGCTTAAAACTCTCGGAGTTGTTCTCTGATTAAGCGAAGCTTATTTTAATTAAAAATAATTCGTCCATCTAAGGGCAACGTTAATTTAAACTTCAATCACTAATTTTTTACTACTTGATTTATATTTGCGATGAACAACCCCGGCAGCATCCAACATTTTTTTAGAAGCTTTAACTATATCGGTGTCTGCATATCGATCTTCTGCATAAACAATTTCTTTAATGCCTGATTGGATAATAGCTTTAGCACATTCATTACATGGAAATAATGTGACATAAATTTTACAATTAGTTAAATCGTTACCAACAAAGTTAAGGATAGCATTCAATTCTGAGTGAACAACATATAAATATTTTGTTTCAAGCGGTAAACCCTCACGATTTCATGGAAACATATCATCACCGCAGCCTCTCGGTAGTCCGTTATAACCTAATGATGCAATGCGATTGTCAACAGTGGCAATACAACAGCCTACTTGAGTCCCTGGGTCTTTAGAGCGTAATGCCGATAATTTGGCAACACCCATAAAATATTCATCTCAACTAATGTAATCGTTCCTTTTCATTGTATTTATTCCTTTAGGCTTTTATCTTTAGCATTATGCTTCTGTGTTTTCAATTTCATTAAATTTTGTTGATATTGAATTTTAGATATTCAGCCTAATTTTCATAATCATTTTAATTCTTTTTTATCATACTTAGATAAATCAGCTTCACTATATTTCAATACTTGTTGTTTAAATTCATCGCTTTGTGTATATAAAACTTTCGAATTATTGAATAATAAAGGAAAATAGATGGCAAGAAATAAAATAGCTAAAATTGAAGCAACAATAAAAATAATGATACCTAATGCTAAAAATAACGTTTTTGTTCCGCTAGAATAAGGAATAGCAGCATTTGGATTAAAACGTAATCCATATAGGTAGAAAAAAACTATAGATAAAATATAAATTAGAAAAATAGACAATGCACTCAATAAATAAATTCGTCTAAATTTAATTCGCGAATTTTGATTTACATGTATTCATTGAGATTTTTTTACCTCATTTTTAAATCAATTACGAATTTTGTCCATCGTTAATATGCTCTCGCAAAGTATACAATATGAGTTGCAGTTTTTTTTGTGAAAAAACATTGGCCGTTATGAACTACACTATCTATACAACGCAGTGTAGCACCAGTCTGTTCACGAAGCGCTATTTCATCTTGTGCATTGCCTCCCCATAAAGCTTTAGCCATTTTATGGTTTTGAATTACTTCATTAAATTCTTCTAAATTCTTTACATCTACAATTGATTTAGTTAATCTGTCTTGGGCTTTTTGATAGATATTAATTTGATATTCGTGAATTTGTTTATTAATTTCTTCAACGATGTCATTTTTAGACATTGAAATTTTTATGTCATTATCTCTGCGAATTAAAGTTATTTTATTTTCTACTGCGTCTTTAGGGCCTACAACTAGGACAATTGGTGTACCCTGCACCTCTTGGTTTGCTATTTTATATCCCATACCATTATCAGTTTTATCAATAATAACTCTATATTTGCGGTGAAGCTTACTATACAATTCTTCTATAACATCATTAACTTTAGGCTCTTTGCTAGCTAAAATCGGTAATAGAGCTATTTGAGTAGGCGCAACACCAATTGGTAATATTAAACCCTTGTCATCTGCATGGGTCATAATAATCGCACCAATGACTCTAGTAGACATACCTGCAGAAGTTTGATATGCTAATTCATATTGGTTATTAGCACTTTGAAACTTAATATCAAAAATTTTAGAAAAATTTTGTCCTAAATAGTGAGATGTCCCACACTGTAAAGCTTGACCGTCTTGCATTAAAGCTTCAACGGTGTATGTTTTTTCAGCACCAGCAAATCTTTCGTTTTCGGTTTTTTCACCCATTAAAACTGGGATGCATAAAAAATAATTTAAAAAATCACGATAAAGTTCAATCATTTCTTCTGCGGTTGTAATAGCCTCTTCTTTTGTGTTGTGAACAGAGTGCATTTCTTGTCAAAAGAATTCAGAGTTACGCAAAAATGGACGAGTATTTTTTTCTACACGATATACATTACATCATTGATTGTATTTAATGGGTAAATCATTGTATGAAGAAACTATCTTTTTAAAATATTTGCAAAAGGCCACTTCGCTAGTAGGACGCACAACATATGGTTCGTCAGTTTTCTTATCACCTTGTTGTGTCACTAAAAAAATTTCTGGTGCAAAACCAACAACATGATTTTTTTCTTTTAAAAATTCAGAATATTTAATAAAAAGCGGTAGTTGTACATTTTTTATGCCCTTAGCAGCTAAACGTCGATCTAATTCTTGAACAATATTTTGCCAAATCGCTCAACCGTTAGGTTGAAAAATCATCATACCTTTAATAGAGGTGTAATCAATTAATTGGGCTGCCAAAATAACGCTTGTATATCAATCAGCAAAATTTTCATTACGTAATACAATTTTTTCTAATTTCATTAGAAACTAAATTATAACCTAATGAAAATATCTAATGGTTATCTTATCTACAAGATTTTTTTTCAAACCGTATTTAATGGCTAATTCTTTTGCCTTCAGCAATCAAGTTCGACGTAATGTTGGAATATCATGTGCATCGGCTTCAACTAGTACTTTGGCTTTAGTTTTAGCTACTTCATTCCAAAAAAGCTTGGAGGGATAATTAAAGTTGTTCCTCACTAAATGTAATCCATTGGCATTAAAACCAAGGGGCATATTATATTTAAGACTTAATTTGATAATTTGTTTTGTAAGTCATTGAGCCTTATCGTCTCACTTTTGATATTTTGCTAGAAAAATATCTGGATGTGCATACCATGAAAATAATTTACTTTTCATAGCTAATACAGTATTTTCATAATATTCATCTAATTCTTCTGGTTTTGTAAGATCAGTCATTACTAGTTTAGGATTAGGTGCCCAAACATCTCCAATATAGTGATTCCCGAATACTAAAAAATCACATAAAGGATCATTTACAAATTTATTAAAGTACTTAATATTTCATTTGGAATATTCAGATTCATAACCAAAATGAATAAATAACTTATCTTTATATTTTAAATTTGCTAGATCTATTCGCTTACGTAGATTTTGTAATTGTTTGTGAGAAGGACGCCATAAATATTTATTGTTTGCTAATGGACAATGTTCAGTAAAAAATAATTCTTTATATCCGTCTTTTAAAGCGAATTTAATCACATTGTCTAAAGTATTAGTTGCATGGCCGCAACATTGATCATGAATATGGTAAACTAATTTCATTTTAAGTAATCAGTATATTAAATATGATTAATTAATTTTTGTCAAATTAGACAAGAATTTTATTTTTTATCTTTTGCTTATATCAATTTAAGATTATTTCGTTTAAATACATCTCAGACATATTGATTGAATTCATCTTGTTTATCAAAACGAGTCTCTAGATTAGTTACTCGAGTTTTAACATCTTTAATATCAGTTTGAACAACTTTTAAGACACCAGCAATCTGCAATAGTAATTCGTAATCGGTAGAAACCTTGACAGATTTTACTGGGTGGAAAGAACCAGTCTTAACTTTTTTAAGATTAAAACCAGCAAATTCCACTTTACGAACTACTTTTTCATGTGAGTATTATACAAGCGTTTAAAGCATTTATATCTTTTCTACAATATAAGCCTATTTTATTTTTTAATACACTCATTCTTAATCACTATTTTGATAATTCAATAATCATATATAATGCTGTTGCGAGTAATTGACCGCTGCATTAATTTGTAGAGGAAAGTCCATGCTTGCACAGACTGTGATGTCTGTAATGTTTCTGTAGGTTAAATAAATGGAACCTAACACCTATTAGCTTGGTGATGACCGCTTGACGTCTAAGTTATCTAAAATAATATGACAACAAGCGATAAAGTACAACAGTGACGAATTAATAGGAAACTATTAAATGAAACGGGTAAACTCCAGAAGCAAGAAACCTAAATTTTGGTAAGGGAACGGGTAATTAATAAACGAATTAATTATTCGACTAATGAGCAATCATTATGTAGACAAATGGTCAATATTAACTCTTTAAACAGTTAACACAGAATATGGCTTATGCCCGCAATAGCTAAACAAACATAAAACCGCTTAATTGAAAAATTGGCGGTTTTATCTTTTTATATATCACATTGATATAACTTAACTTAATTCATATGTTTATAATGATGAAGTAAATAAATAGAGTATTGAAATATGTCAAGTATTAAATTAGGGAAAATGTTATATGAAGGCAAGGCTAAACAACTTTTTGCCACTAATGATAAAAATCAAGTTATTGTGCATTATAAAGATTCTGCTACTGCAGGTAATGGTGCTAAAAAAGCCGAAATTCATGATAAGGGTATTTTAAATAATACCATCGTATCCATTATCTTTACCATGCTTAATAAAAAAGGTGTACCAACACATTTTATTAAGCAATTAAATGATCGTGATCAATTATGTAGAAAAGTTAAAATCATCCCCTTAGAAGTTATTATTCGTAATTTTGCAGCCGGCAGTATGGCTAAACGCTTGGGTTTAAAAGAAGGTATGAAATTAAAGAAAAATGTTTTTGAACTTTCTTATAAAGATGATAAATTAGGCGATCCTTTAATTAATTGTGATCACGCGATTGCTATTGGTGTTGCCACTGAAAATGATTTAAAGCGAATTAAAAACTATGCATTAACCATAAATAAAATATTAATTGCTTTTTTCCAAAAGATGCACATTAAATTAATTGATTTTAAATTAGAATTTGGTAAAGATAATAAAAATAAAATAATTTTAGCTGATGAAATTTCTCCAGATACATGTCGACTATGAGATATGAAGACGAATGAAAAACTAGATAAAGATGTCTTCAGACGTGACCTCGGTGATTTAACAGCTACATACCGTAAATTATTAAAAAGAGTGAAAGCAGAGTATTAACAGCATGAAAACAATTGAAATTAAGGATATTTTAACCCAAGGCACCAAATTGGGCAAAGTTAGCATTAGAGGTTGAGTCAAATCTAACCGTGATAGCGGTAAAATTGCATTTTTAGAAATCAATGACGGAACTACCGTAAGCAATTTACAAATAGTTTACAAGCAACAATTAACAAAAAACTTTGATGAAGTAATTACAGCAAGAACAGGTAGTTCTATTTTAGCAATAGGCGATATTAAATACAATGAAAAGGCTGAACAAAAATATGAATTGATTGCCGATGAAATAAAACTCTTGAAACAAGCAGATGTTGATTACCCATTACAGAAAAAACAACATACTTTAGAATTCTTACGTGAAAATGCACATTTACGAGCAAGAACCACCACTATTGCCGCCATTATGCGTGTCCGTAGTAGACTAGCATATGCTATCCATAAATTTTTTCAAGACAATGGTTTTATTTGAGTGGCTTCACCTATCATTACTTCTAATGATGCTGAAGGTGCTGGAGAAAACTTTGATTTAGTAAACCACCCAACCAATCCATTTTTTGATAAGAATGCAAAATTAACAGTCTCAGGACAATTAAATGCTGAGGCTTATGCTCAAGCCTTCAGACAAGTTTATACTTTTGGCCCTACATTTAGAGCAGAGCGTAGTCATACTAACAGACATATGTCAGAATTTTGAATGGTGGAGCCAGAAATTGCTTTTATTGATTTAAAACAATTAATGTTAGTCATCGAAACGTTCATTAAAACCATTACCAAAGATGTTGCTCAAAATTGTCCTGATGAAATCACTTTTTTTGAAAAAAATAAGCCAGAAATCAAAAAACGTTTAGAAGCTTTAATTAAACATGAATTTAAAAAGATTGAATACCGTGAAGCTATTGAAATTTTAAAAAAAGCGATACGAGATGGACATAAATTTGAAATATCTGATATTCATTTTGGCATGGATCTAGCAAGCGAACATGAACGATACATTTGCGAAAATGTATTTAATGCACCTACTTTTTTATTTAACTATCCAAAATTAATTAAAGCTTTTTATATGAAGGCTAATGAAGATGGCGAAACTGTAGCAGCTTGTGATCTATTAGTTCCTGGGGTCGGAGAAATCATTGGTGGCAGTCAAAGGGAAGATGATTACAATAAATTATTACAACGTTGTCAAGAAATTAAAATGGATATTACATCCATCCAATGATATTTAGATTTAAGAAAATATGGGTATCATTCTTCTGCTGGGTTTGGTTTAGGCTTTGAAAGATTAATTATGTACATTTTAGATTTAGAAAACATTCGTGACACTATCCCCTTCCCAAGAGTAGAAGGTGCTTTAAAGTTTTAATTTATGTTTTTGAAGAAAAGATCTATTCCTAATATATTAACTATTTTTAGAATAGCTTTAGTTCCAATCATCATTGTATTAATTTTAGTAAAATCTTCTAACATATATAGTTTTACAATAAATGCTCAAACTTATTACTTTTCATTGAACTATGTTATTGCCGGAAGTTTTTTTGTCGTTGCTTGCTTAACCGATTTTTTAGATGGTTATTTAGCAAGACATAATAAATGAGTTAGCGACTTCGGTAAATTATGAGATCCCATTGCTGATAAAATTCTCATTAACTCTATTCTAATATGTTTTGCTGTACAACATTTAACATTGGTGTGAATCCCAATCGTAATGATTGGTCGCGACATTATTGTGGATGCATTACGAATGTATGCTGTTAGTCAAAAACGTACTATTGCCGCCAATATCTTTGGTAAATTAAAAACTGTATTTCAAATGATAGGAATATTAATTATTTTCTTTGTTTTTAATGCTAGTAATAAAGACATAAATTGTTGCCTAGTAAATTATTATTGATTACAAAACATGTTTATGTATTTAGCATTAATTACTTCTGTAGTTTCTGGCGTTATTTATTTTGTCAAGTATTCACAAAGTAAACAACATAAATAACAATAGCCTATGAAAACATTTATTGATGATATTGTAAACATTTTAAAAATCAAGCATCTTACTCTTGCTACTTGCGAATCTCTAACAGGCGGTATGATCGCTTCCAATATTATTAATATTCCTGGAGCATCTAAAGTCTTTTTAGGCGGTTTAGTAACATACACTAATGAAGCAAAAATTAAATTAGCAAACGTAAAAGAAACCACATTAAAGGAACGTGGAGCCATATCAAAAGAAGTAGCCTTGGAAATGGCACAAGGCGTAATACAAAAATTAAAATCTGATGTTGCTATTTCAATTACAGGCAATGCCGGCCCTAACGCTTATGAAGCAAAACCAGTCGGTTTAGCTTACACAACCATCATTCTGATTGACAAAGCATATACTTACAAATTAAATTCCTCAGAATCTGAACGTAACACTATCAGAATTGATTTAACTTATCAAGTTTTAACTAGGCTTTTAGATTTATTAAAAGCATTCAAATAATCCATTATCATTATTTACGTATGTATAAGCTCAAAAAAGGATATGTATTAGGCGATTCTTTTAAAGAAGTTATTGACAACTTAGCTAACGGTACAGACATTGTCTGATATGAACATAAGAAAATCATTGATGAAACTAAACCTGAAATTATTTTTTGAGCAAACATTAATGCTATTTTTAAAAGCGAATATGTTTTAGTAGATGCAAAACACAATGATACCTTTGAATTTGGAGTTACATGAACTATTAATTACATCCGTAAATTGCTTAGTCGTAGCGGACATAAAAGAGCCGTGGAGCAACTAGATAAATTTGAATTAGTAAACAAAAATATTATTGGTCTTAACACCTCGTCAACTACAATGCCTGTACAAATAGCAATAAAAGATCAAGGTAAAGAATTTAAAAATACCAAAACAATTATTAAATATATTGTAAATAATGAGGAGTAATCATGATACGTAAAGCTGTATTTTCTGGTTCATTTAATCCTCTTCATGAAGGTCATATTGACATTATCAAAAGATCTGCCAAATTATTTGACTATTTATATGTAGCCGTCTCCCATAACATTAATAAAACTAACATACTAAATATAAATAAACGGTTCCAAACAGTTAAGAGGAGAATACAAACATTAAAATTATCCAATGTCAAAGTTGTCCTCAATGAAGGATTAACTGTAGATTTAGTTAGAAAATTAAATTGCAATTATTTGGTACGTTCTATTCGTAATGCCAAAGACGTTAATTACGAAATCAATATGGCACAAAATAACTATTTGTTGTCCAACAAAATTGAAACTATATTCTATGTAGCTAGTTCTAAATTAAAAGATGTCTCTTCAACCAATCGTAGAGAATTAATGAAACAGAAAGAATTATTAACTAAAAGGTAAATAATATGCTTAAGTTAATTTTAGATGTAGGAAATACTAATATTAAATTTGGTTTTTTTGATAATGATAAATTAATCAAGACTAATATTATCTCTACTAAAAGTTATTCAATTAGCCAACTTAGAAAAAATATTAAAAATATATCGCATACACAAATTTATATCGGATCAGTTGTCAAACATTTAAATAATCAAATGCTTAATGACATTAAAACTATAACTGGTATATCTGCTAAATTTATTAATGCTAAAGATTTTATAAGCGAATTTGATCTATCTAAATTTAACATTAACGAAATTGGTGTAGACATTTTGGGCTTATCATTAGCAATAAAATATTTATATAAAAAAGCTATTGGCATTAGTTTAGGTACAGCAACCTTTGCAGTTGCTGTTGATAACAGCAAATTAATTGGTGCTGTTATTGCCCCATCTATCGAATTAGGTATTAATCAATTAAATGAAACAACAGCATTAATTAAAACTAAAGATTTTATTAATTGAAAGAAAAAATCGCAGTTACGTTTTGGTAATAATACCAATAGCGCCATTAGTTCAGGCGCTAGTCATATGGCAAACGGCTTTATTTGAAGTGTGTTAGATTATGCTCAGAAACATTTTAAAATCAATCGCACAATAGTTTCTGGCGGGAAAAGTACATATATTAATTTTTTAAGTGATTCTAAAAATATTAAAGTTGTTGATAATGCCGTTTTAATCGGTTACAACTATTTAATAAATAAATTATTTAGGCATAAATAATTCTTCTAATGTTTTAGCAACACCATCATGGTTGCTGTCAAATTTTGTTACACCACGCCCAACTGATATCGCATGAGTTGAGGCGTTTTTCATTGCTCAAGAATTTTCGGTTTTACTTAACATCGCTACATCATTTTCGCCGTCACCAAAAACATAAGTATCTGCCCATAAAACATCATAATAGCTTTGAACGAATTTCAAGGCATTTAATTTATTAGCAAAATTATGATTGAGTTCAATTATTACTTGTCCATTTTGATCAAAACCACGATTATCAATCGACCAATGCGAAATCAACAAGTTATTGGTTAAAGATTTAATTAAGTAATAAATTGTGTGTAAATTTGCATTAGGCTTTAATATTAAAACAATAGATAAAATGTCAGAACGACGATCATTGCGATAATAAATAAGTGTATCTTTCTTATTTTTGATTTTATCAAAGTCAAAATGAAATAAAGTATTAAGTCGTTCTTTAATTTTTTTCTCGGTAGGTATTTTATTTACAAAAGTATGACGTTTAGTTTTAATTACGAAATATTCAGTATTGTCTTGAATCTCTTTACAATTTCAAATTTTAAAAAATACTGTTTTATTCATCGGGAAAAAAATATCAGTAAATTCTTTATCAGAAGGATTATGAATAGCTGCACCATTATTACAAATACAAACAGTATCGAGACCTAGTTGTTTGTAATATGGTAACGCATCCTCAATGGAACGCCCTGTCACAAAACATAAATAATGGCCTTGTGCAGTAAAAGCTTTAATAATTCTTTCTGATTCAGACGAAATTTTTTTATCAATATTGAGTAATGTTCCATCTAAATCTGTAAATACTATTTTTTTATTCATTGTAATTAATTTTTAGTTTTTCAATTAGCAACCCATTGCGAACCTAATTGATCATTGAAACGACGATCATAAACGGCTAATTTATTACCACTAAATACAGTTTTAATTACATCTGTAATTGTTACTGTTTGTTGACTGCTGTCTAATGCAGCTTGTGCAACTAAATAGTCAAGCATATCCGAACCTAAAATACTTTTTAAATGATCTGGCACAGAAGGCGTACCATCTTTCCCAGTTCAAATAGTTTTATCTACATCATAAAGGTTAAGTTGCATAACTCTAATGCGTGAACCTACAGTACCTTTACTATTATCATCACTAATAAAATTACTATCATCTTGCGCTTTTAATTCTCATGTAGGATTAACGGGGTTGACAACGTTATATCCATCAAACGATTTATCTGGGATAATACTTTTATCTTGAACTGCTTGAATTAAAATACTTAATTTTTGCTTAACGTCTGTGGTATTAGCTATTTGTGAACTTGTATTGGAAAATGTGCCTGTTTGGTTGTTAATGAAAGATACATACTGATTAATTTTAGTCACTGACGGATTAGTCTCGCCCACATCTTTTTTAATAGAAACAACAAGATTACTTCGTGATTGTTCAGCATTTCCATTATGAAATTGATATAAAGTTCCTGTGCATGGAGCATCGTTGTTTTTGAAACTAGAAAAAACATTTTGACCAAATAGTGCATCTTTTGCGTTAGTAGAAATTTTATCTAATGTATTAGAATTTTTAGTCTGTAAGCCAAGAAACCCCATTTCCATTGAAGCATCATTTTCATTAGTTATCGGCATTGGAGCAAATTGTCAATACGAATCATAGCTAGCATAAGTCTTTGTGCCCTCCGCAGTTATGTTTGTATTCTTGTATATATTGTCGAATTGACCATCAAAGTTAGTTTTCCAACCATATATTGCGTCAATATCTTCTTCTGTACCATTTGTTATTGACTTGAAATTTGTATTTAGCGATGCATCATCCTTTGCAGCTCAAACCACATAAGCTGTATTTTGAAAATCTGTCCCTATTTTTTCATTAATTCAATCTATGAATTTAGAATTATTGGAAACAGTACCGTCCGCACTAGTTAATCTTTTAATCGTTGCTTGATATGTCAAATAATCAATAGCTTTATCGGAATAACCATGAGAAATTACGTTGCTATTAGCATCAGATATTGTAGTTGAGCCAAGTTCATTTGATAAAGTATTATTCCACTCGTCTAATAAACCTTTTCTATAAGTTTCAAATGATAATGATGCTACGTTGTCGTCAGAATCAGCGTTCAAATACGAGCTTACAGGCGTATCGGTAGATATTAGTTTACTTGTAAAATACATTGACGTAATAGCATCAGTCATATTTGTTGTAGGTGTTCAACCATCAAGATATTGAGAAATGGCTTGAGTTTTAACACTATTTGAAAAAGAATTGGTAGAACCAAATTTTCATAACAAACTATTAACGTAATCATTGTATGTTAAAATGTTTTCGCTGTAATTGTATACATAAGCTTTAGCATTCCCTTTACCGTTATTGTCAGTTGGTTTAGCACTAAGTGTGTTTGTTCATGCATTATAGCGTTCAAGAATGCCACCTGATTTACCGGCGCTATTATCAGCTGAAATTATTTGGTTAAAACTTTGGTTTCCAAATAATAGATCTGAATGTCCTTCACTATCAAAATATGATTTTAATCCATCGCTTTCAATTAAGCTTGTCCCTCTTTCACCTTCACCGAGGTCTTTGCCTTCCATAGTGTTATTTAAAACAATGTAATGTGTCTTAGCAAGTAATGCGTTATCATCAGAAGCACCCGTTTCAATAGTTAATGGTAGAGGTGAAGCTAATCCATTTTTATAAACTGAAACAGTAACCCCTGCATCTTTTTCTAGGTCTTTACCATATAAAGCATTTGTTGAAAACGTATTGGAGTAAGAAAACAATTTTTTAGTATTGGTTTCATAATTAGTAATAATTGTTGAATATTGATTTAATAAATTAAAAGATTGAATTAATTCATTTAATTGTAAATTTCAAGTATCGTTGCCTTCCTTAGGGACAAACGATTTTAAACCTAAAAGGTTGTCATCATAGTAAGAGCTCTTAGAAGTACCGTTACTGTCTGCTTCAACACTAGAAGTTGCCATTACACGATCAACTGTGTCTAAAATTATTGTGTCTAAATTAGATTTTAAATAATCAATTAAAGGTCCGCTCGGCGTGCCACCGGTAGAATCAATTGCATTAACACCTTTGTATAGAGGAGTATTAGCAAAATTTTGATAAGCTGTACGAAATTTAATTAGTTGATTCTCACGTTCCTGAGAAAACGGTTCTCCTGGGCGCCAATTTGTGGTTTCGGTTACATCAGAAGGCATATCAGCATTTTCTTGTTTTAGATATGCCAAACCATCAAGTCCCTCAACTGTAACCCCTTTCGCCGTACGAATCATTATATATGGGGTCGCTGCTATGCTGTCGTTTGAACTATAGGTTATTCTTACTGCACTTACAAAATATTGAGCCCCGTCTTTATATCAATCTGATTCGTGATTAAAAAGTTCCGAATGATTAAATGTAGGAGTTTCAGAACTATCATCGTCATAAGCATAAATTTGAGATAAATCGTTCACTCCCGCGTTATCCTTATATCTGTCGGGGACTACTTTGATATCACTAGTTGGTTCTGCACCACTTTTAGCAAACAAGAAATTGTTAATTATTTTGCTTTCATCTTGAAAATCAGTATTATCGGATGTACCAGCGCTAGAAGGCATAGTATCGGAGCTATAGTTACCACTATTTGTATACATATCTAACAATGGTGCATAGTATGTTTCATATGGTGTGCTATCTCCGCCTGCGCTAGAAGACATGTCAATTAATGATAAAGTGGCATCAGTTGAATCGCTATACCCTGAATTTGGTATATTGATAAGATTTAATTCACCTGCGTCTCCTGCGTTTGCACTAGCTTGATTAACTAAAAACCTATTTTGTGTTTTATATTGCTTAACAAAATCTGCAAATTTTTGGTTAGGGCCTTTATCACCCCCAGCATCCCCAATACCAAAATATGGAAAATTGAAACTTGGCGTTTTAAGAGAATCGGCGTCGGTAACTTTATTGGCATTATAAATGCTCTTCAAATCTTCCTTGTCTTTGCCTAATGAATAGTTTCATAAAACATAACCTGTAGATATTGGGCGAACATTTTTAGTCCAATCTTCAAAGGCAAGTTGTTGAATTAAAGCATAAGATTTATCTTGATCGCTTGAACTATTAGGATCGTATCCGCTATTAGCTTTGGCATAAAAATTAATGGCTGGTCATCAATCTGGGCTCAATATTTGTTCAGTCGTCATTTTGTTCCCTGATGTTCCAAGTAGCTCATTTAAGTTTGTAGAAAAACCTTTTTGCTCAACATCTTTGTTCAAGTCTGACAATAATAAACCATCATCGGTCTTTGTATAAAAATTACCGTTTAAAGAATCGTTTACAGTAGGAATAGCTAAATATGAATTTTTAGTAATTTGAGTAGTAAAATAATCACGAATCTTAGAATATCATTGAGCTTTCACTCAAGCATCTTTAGTCCCGCCAACTGGATTTAATACATCATTTTGAAAGTAGTATTGTCAATTGCTTAAATGACTGTTTTTAGAACTCTGGATTTGAGAATCTCAGTCATTATCAATATCCTTAGTTCATTGTTTAATATCAGTTGTTACTTCAGAATTTTTATCTTTTAGAGAATTAAACCAGCCATAAAGAATCTTGTTAACAACAGATGTTTTAAAAGCAGCTGTCGCATCTTTGTCTGTTAGAGCTATATTTATTTCATCTTTTAATGAAGTCCCAGCAGCAAATTGACTTTCATCTCCTACTTTAACCATGTTGTTAATAATATCTTGGCTAACACCACTACAAGAAGTAATGAATGTAGTGGCAACAGACCCTATTGCAGCTAGCGTTAATAGTGAAAATATTGTTTTCTTAAGTTTCATTTTTACCTACCTTACGAAAAATGGACGACTATTATATATAATTACATATTCCTTTGATATATAAAATTTCGGTATGAATATCCTTAAAATACACAATTTAACTACTTTGTTTGACAAAAAACGTATTTTGAATGATATATCTTTAACTGCTCGTCAACCTGAAGTTATTGCTATTCTAGGCCCCAACGGAGCTGGCAAATCTACATTGTTAAAAGCCATCATGCATCACTTTAGCATGAAAACTCAAGGTAGTATCAAATTTAACAATCATGAACTTACTAAGATGTCTACTGACAAAATAGCAAAATTAGGTGTCTTCTATGCTACACAAAATCCGATCGAACTAGAAGGGGTCCAAACATTAGATTTTCTTAAAATTATTGCGAATGAAAACTCACCAAAACAAAAAGTCGGTTTTTATCAGCTCTATTCCAAAATAAATGAGTTGATTAAATTACTAGACTTGCCTAGTGAAATTTTAACAAGAAATGTTAATGTTGGATTCTCTGGTGGACAAAAGAAAAAAAACGAAATTTTACAATCGCAATTATTCAATCCATCATTGATTTTATTGGATGAAATAGATTCCGGCTTAGATTTTGATGCCACTAAATTAATTGCAAATTTTATTAATAAAAAGCGTCATGAACGTATTACTTTTATTGTGTCACATCAATTAGAATTTTTACATCAAGTTAACATATCTAAAGTGATTATTTTAATCGATGGCAAAATTGTAAAAATCGGTGGTACTGCATTGATAAGAGAGATAGAAAAAAATGGTTACAAACAATATGCTGCAAATATTAAATCTGAAGCAGATTTTGAAATAACCGATCCGTATTTAACATGCCACAAAAAGTAAAGTCACAATTCGTTGTTCATCAAGTTAATGATAAATTTCAAAAAAGATACTTTGTAGATTCAAACTTAAATTTACAATTAGAAATAATTGATATTTCTATCAAGAATACAGATACAAAAATAGAAATTATGTTACATGAAAATAGTAAATGTAACCTCAATCTCTATATTTTAAATAAAAGTGTTAAAAAAAATATTTTGGTCCAAATCAACCATGAATCTAATACTCAATCTAATGTTAATGTAAAAGCATTCTCTTCAAATGGGGGCAACATTAAAATTAATTTGATAAATGTTGCCCCTAAGGGGAAAGAGAAAATAGAACAAAATCAATCTATTAACGGTGTTATTTTTGATGAGCGGTCTCAAATTAATGTAACCCCATCTATGTTAATTGATACCAATGTCATTAAAGCCACTCATGCTGTTAATATTGGCAATATAAATCCTGAACAATTATTTTATTTAATGAGTCGTGGCATCAATAAATCAAAAGCAACAATAATGATTTTAAAAGGAATGTTTTCAGCTCTAGCCAATAAAAAAACAACACAAAATTTATATAATAAAGCCATTGTTTTTTTAAACAAAATGATAAAAAGGAAATAATGAAAATAAATAAAAATATCAAATTAGATTTTCCTTGGTTCCAAAAAAACAAAGGTTGAGCCTATCTAGATAGTGGTGCCACTTCTTTAAAACCAAAATGCGTTATTGATGCTATTGTGGATTTTTACGAAAAATGATCATCTAACCCACATAATACTGATTCTAGCTTAACCTACCATGTAACTACAATGATAGATACGGTTAGATCTAAACTTGCCAAATTAATTAATGCTGATAAAGAAGAAATAATTTTTACAAGTGGCGCTACGGAAAGTTTAAATCTTGTTTCTAGTGGTTTAGCCCCAATATTAAAAAAAGGTGATGAAATAGTTCTAACTTATCTTGAACATACCAGTAACCTATTACCATGAATTGAATTAGCAAAAGCTAAACAATGTAAAATCGTTTATGCTGGCAATCCTAATCAAATACCAACAGAAACAGATATTATTAAAAAAGTTAATAAAAAAACAAAAATAATAGCTTTTGCTAATGTATCTAATTTACTGGGCTCGGAGTTAGACGCACAAATTATTACTAAACATGCTAGAAAAATTCACTCTAACATATTAATTGTTTGTGACGCCACGCAAATGTTGCCGCACAAATTAATAGATGTAAAACATGCTGATATAGATTTTTTAGTAGCTAGTGGCCACAAAATGTGTTCTGGTACAGGTGTTGGCATGCTGTACATGAAGAAGAAGCTCATGGAGCGAATGAATCCAATTCGTTTCGGTGGTGGTATGAATAATAATGTGTACTGTGACCATTATACATTTGCTAGTGGACCTGATAAATTTGAAGGTGGGTCGCCTCATACAGCTGGAATTATTAGTTGAGGGGCAGCAATTGATTATTTAAACGCATATGGATGAATCAATATTCATCAGCATGACATATCATTAAAAAAATACATCAATCAAGAATTTAGTAAGTTAAAAAATGTAGAATTACTTAACTACCATTGTGAATACCCTATTGCTATATTCAATGTTAAAGGAATTAATGCTCATGATGTAGCTAACTACCTAGGACACAAAAAAATTATTGTCCGTAGCGGTTTGTCGTGTGCAAAACTTACTACACGTATAATTAACCAGCCAAGCGTTGTTAGAGCATCATTCTATTTGTACAATGATAAAAGTGATGTTGATAAATTAATAACTGTTCTTAAAAATATAAAAAAAGGAGATGTAATTGAATATGTCATCTAAAGAATTAGATATTCGTCGCGAAATTATTTTGGATCATTACGAGCATCCTTCTACCAAAATTGAAGAAAATGATAAGTTGATTAAAAATTATAAAATTGCCAGTCGCGACTCTCCTTCCTGTATTGATAATTTAACAGCCTATGTTTTAATTTCTAAAAATAAAATCAAGGATGTTAAATTTTCTGGGATAGGTTGTGCAATCGCCACTTCTTCTACAGATATCATGGCTAATCTGGTTAAAAACAAGAATATAAACGAAGCGCATAAGTTAATTGACAACTATCTGGCAATGATTGATGGTAAA
The DNA here is from genome assembly GCA_031259945.1 of Mycoplasmataceae bacterium. Taxonomy (GTDB): domain Bacteria; phylum Bacillota_I; class Bacilli_A; order Mycoplasmatales; family Mycoplasmoidaceae; genus Malacoplasma_A. The sequence goes on along the minus strand of JAIRKU010000014.1, from coordinate 79,598 downwards.
AAATATAACAAACAAAAATTAGGCGAACTATATGTATTTGAAAACTTAAATAAACAACTTAATCGTATTAAGTGCGGTAAGGTTGGTATTCAAGCCATTCAAGCAGCTATAGTTAAAAATGAAAAATAATTTAGCATCACAAAAAGAATATCAATATGGTTTTAGTGATGCTAACACTTCTTTTATTTCTTTTAAAAAAGGATTATCTATTGATGTTATTAAAAGAATATCAAAATTGAAAAATGAACCAAAATGAATGTTAGGTATACGTTTGAAAGCCTATAAGACATTTTTAAAATTAAAAAATCCTAAATGAGGTCCAAAATTGGATTTTATTAATTTTAATGATTACATATATTACGCTTCACCAATTCAACGTAATTTAGATTGAAAAGAAGTACCAAAAAAAATTAAGCAAACATTTAAAAAATTAAATGTTTCTGAAATTGATGCTAAATTTTTATCAGGAGCTAACAACCAATACGATTCAGAATCAATATATCATCAAGTTGTACAAGAATTAAAAGACAAAAAGGTCATTTTTACTAATATTGAAACAGCAATCCAAGAGCATCCTGAATTAGTCAAAAGATACTTCGGCAAATTAGTACCATACACCGACAATAAATATGCCGCTCTTAATACAGCCGTTTGATCTGGTGGTTCATTTATTTATGTTCCTAAAAATATACAATTATCTAAACCATTGCAAGCATACTTTAGAATTAACACCAAATCGGTTGGCCAATTTGAACGAACATTAATTATTGTAGATGAAGGAGCGAAAGTTCATTATACAGAAGGTTGTACAGCACCTATTTATGATAAAAATAACCTACATGCGGCTGTAGTTGAAGTATTTGTTGAAAAGAATGCTAAAGCAAGATATTCTACCATCCAAAATTGATCAGATAATGTGCTAAATTTAGTGACTAAACGCTGCATTTGCAAAAAAAATGCCACAATGGAATGAATAGATGGTAATTTAGGTAGTAAATTAAATATGAAATATCCTGCAACTATTTTACAAGGAGATAACGCTTCAGCTAAGTGTATTTCGATCGCTATTGCTCATAAAGATGTTATTCAAGATGCTGGTGCCAAAATGATTCATATTGGCAAAAATACACGTAGCCAAATAATTTCTAAATCCATTGCGCATAACGGTGGTAATGCTACTTATCGTGGATTAATAAACATTACCAAAAACGCCATTAACAGTTATGCTGATGTACAATGTGACACATTAATTCTAGATAAAATGAGTAAAACTGACACTATTCCAACTGAAATTATTACCAATAGTTCTTCTTTTCTTAAACATGAAGCTAAAGTAACTGATCTGGATAAGGAAAAATTATTTTATTTAAATTCACGTTCAATCGATAATAAAACTAGTAAGCATTTATTAGTTTTAGGCTTCATCGAACCATTTGTTGATGAATTGCCAATGGAATATGCGGTTGAACTTAATCGCCTATTAAAAATTGATCTGAATAATAATTAAAAGCAACTTCTAAATAATTATTTTTATTTCGATAACTTAGTAACTCAAGCGTTCACTCTTTTGAGTATTTGATTCATTCTTGAGCTGTCTCGGGTTTTTTCTTTTTCACACTAATTACTATATAGATAGAAATATTTAAAAAGAGATTGTTAGTCCATATATAACATCTATCACAAGTTTTTTATTAAAATTGGCTTTAGTCAACATCCATCTTTTTCGTTTTAAGAGATTGTGTTACATGTCTTTGAACAACTACAAGAATGATGATATTGTATATAACTGGAGTAGCCAAGCCTATTCCTCAAAAAATCATGCCTATATAACCGAAAGGGTTTGAAAATGGACTAGGCGGTTCTTTACTATAGCCTATACCCTCGAAAAACAATATTAATCCAATGGTTACAAAAATGATAAAAATTACCCAACAAACAATAAAATGCCTTTTAGCTCAACGAGATTTAAGAATATTTTTTGTTCTTATTTTTTTGATTTTATCATAGGAACGCTCTTGTTCCAGTTTTTCATCAATAGGTATCATAATTTTTATCTACATAATTTTTATCTAAATATTATATTTGGCCCTTCTAAAAGTTTTTATTAAAATTGGATTTTTCATAGATAAATAAATTAAAATTATTCACCTATTACACCATAAGGAGAAACCATGCCTGTAAAAAGACAAGTAAGATTAGAGTGCACTGTTTGTCACAGTATTAATTACTTAACAAAAAGAAACCCTAAATCTACCCCAGAAAAATTAGAGCTTAAAAAATATTGTAAAAAGTGCCGTAAAATTACATTACATAAAGAAACTAAAGCAAAGTAAATGACTAATCAAAAAATAAAACAAGTATTTAGTTTAATTAAGCAGCATGATGCTGATAGTTTAATATCAATCAGTCCTATCAACCGAAGTTGATTAATACGAAATAGCGTAGCGGATTTTGCATTAATTCTTTATAAAAACAACAAAGCTCATGTTCTAGTAGATGAGCGAAATATTGCAAGCATTAAAAAAAACAATCTAGAGTTATCTACTCATTTATATAAAGATATAGACTCATGATTTAATTTTTGTAAATCTCAAGATTTACACAAAACTTTGTTTGAAACGAATGGCGTAACTCACGAAGAATATTTGAAATTTCTCAAACCTCTGAGTACACATTTAATACCGATCGATGCAAATGATTTACGCATCATCAAAACAGCTGATGAATTAAAAAAACTACAAAAGTCGTCTGATATTATTTGTGAAGCTATTGAACACTTGAAAAAATGAATAAAAATAGGTGCTAGTGAAAAAGAAGCTGCTGATGAACTTCGTCGATTTGTAATAGCAAAGGGTGCAACCGGCTTGTCTTTCCCTACAATAGTTTCTTTTGGAGAAAATTCAGCTGATATACACGGCGCACCAAGTGATCGTAAATTAAAAAAAAATGAAATTATTTTAGTTGACGCTGGTTGTGTTTATAATGGATATTGTTCTGATATTACAAGAGTTTGATGTATTGGTAAATTACCGCCAGTTGCACAAAAGATGTATGATGTTGTATTAAAATCTAACCAAGAAGGTATCAAACACATTAAGGCAAATGTACACGGTATTAAAATAGATACTATTTGTCGTAACGTCATTAAAAAACAATGAAATGGTTACGATATCCCCCACGGTGTTGGTCATGGTGTTGGAATATTAATCCACGAAAATCCATGTAATAATAAAATCTATGATAAGCCGCTACCAGCTAATAGTTTAGTAACAATAGAACCAGGTATTTATGATAAAAAAATTGGTGGTATAAGAATTGAAGATCTTGTCATCGTTACCAAAACTGGTTGTAAAGTCTTGACTCACAAATCTCCTAAAACAATAAAAGTTTAAATTTATTATTTTAAAGAACTAAATTTTAGTATTCATTGATCAATGATTTTTTTAACTTCTTGATAAATAGAACTATCGTTTAAATCTACCCCTAATAATTTAATAGTATCGATTGGAGAACGTGAAGAACCGCTAGATAGAAAATTAAAATATCTATTAAGCATATCTGCATCTCTATGATAGAGTTTGTCTGCAACTAAAATAGCCACAATCTGCCCGACAGCATATTTGTAAACATAAAAATTGCCAGCATAAAAATGAGGGATCCTTAAAATAGTGGAAAGCGAATAAAGATATGGTTCCTTTTTTCACTTTTGTTCCATTTCATTATCTATCCCTTGATACTTATTAATCATTTGATGATAAACATCCTTTACACTATCTTTAGTAAGCGGTTGAGAATTATTAACAAATTCATTCAAAATATATTCTGTATTACTAAAAATAATTTGACGAGTTACTGTTGCAAAAAAATTATTAATCATTTCGTCTAATACTAGTTTCTTTAATTCAGCGTCACTATAGTGATCTAACAAATAATATGATAGTAACATTTCATTAACGATAGATGAAATTTCAGCATAAAAAATGGAAACACTCGTATAAATTTTTTGTTTTTTATTTATGAAATACGAATTTAATGAATGGCCTAGTTCGTGGGCTATAGTAGAAACGGATCGAATAGTGTTGTCAAAATTCATTGAAATATAATATTTCAACAAACCCTTAGTACCATCAATGGAATAGGCACCTTGTTGTTTTCCTGGCTTAGATAATCATGAAATCCAACGCTTATTAAAAGCTTCTTTCACTACATTAATATACTCATCACCTAAAGGTTGTAGCGCTCCTAAAATAATTTGTTTGGTTTGTTCAATGGTAAATTTAATATCCTTTTTAGACAATTGAACAGTTTTATCTCAAGGTTCCAAGGAAGTTAAATTGAGTTGCTTTTTTAAATATTCATTAAAAATTTTTCGATATTTCTGAAATGACGTTTTATAAATTTCTGTGTTCTTATATAAATTATTAATAAATTTCTTATCTATTTCGTCTTGGAAAGCTGTGGCGTCAACATAATCTTTAAATTTATGTATTTTACTTACTGTATTTAACATCAAATAATTGTAATAGAGTGTTTGGGTAAAGGTATTCTCATAATTATGGTGAGCTTTATTAAAATTTATTCATGTGCTTTTACGAACTGATCGATCTTTATGATTTAAACATTTCATAATATCCGTTATTGTTTCCAGTGGAATTTTTTTATTTTTGGAAGTAACAGCATCTTTAAATTTGATTTCTGTGTCTTTTAAAGTTGAAAAAATTGTGGCAAATCCACTATTAATGATACCAATAGTGGACAATATTTTTTGTTCATTCTCAGGAAGAATATGAGGTTCGGTTTGAAAAATTAAATTAAATCTTCGTTGGTGTTCACTAATACTATTAGCTTTTAAATATTCATTAATCTGTTTTTTATTATTAACCACACGTCTGGAAAAGTCAGATAACAATACATTGAATTTATTACTATCATTACTTATTTTTTGTGATCAAGCAATTCATTTGGAGTCTTTTTGATTCTCTTCATAGTTGTTATTTACGTAATTACACAAACGATTAGAAATAATTTCATACGTCTCTTCTTCCTTTAATCATTTTTTAAAATTACTTAAATTTTTATCAAAAGCGGGGTAAAGATTAATAATTTGTTTTTGTTTGTCTAATCACTTTTGGTAAAGCTTTTGAAGCGTTGCTCCTTCTAAGAGATTCTCTAGATCTCATGAATATTTTGATGTGTCAGGTGATTTCATAATTCATTAATTTTAATATAATGAACTTTAATTTAAAAAACATTAGACTATGAATATTAATCAAATGATGCAACAAGCACAAAAAGTGCAACGTGAAGTAGAGAAAAAAATCCAAGAATTTGAACAAAAAGAATTTGAATTTAACTATAAAAACGGTTCAATTATCGTAAATATGACAGGAAGTGGAAAAATAACTAAGTTAGTTGTCAATCAAGCCTTAGTAGACCCAGAAGATAAAATCACTATGGAAGAAATGATTGCTGAAGCTATTAATCAAGGATACGAATCTATTCAAGAAGATAAAAATGCCATCCAACAATCTGCAATGCCTAAGGGCGGCTTGCCAGGAATGTTTTAATGAAACCATTTCATTTTGAATATCTGATTGATGCATTAAAAACATTACCAGGTGTTGGTAAAAAACAAGCTGAAAGAATTGCTTATTTTTTAATTTTAAAAAATGAAGAATATATCACTAATTTCATTAATCGGATTAGCGAAGCTCATAAAAAAATTCACTTTTGCCAACAATGTAATAATTTTACTGAAAATGAATTATGTGAAATTTGTACTAATCCATCACGTCAACAAAATAGATTGTGTGTTGTTTCTTCTATAGAAGATTTACAAAAAATCGAAGAAACCAATTCTTATCTCGGTCTATATTATGTGTTACAAGGCGAGATAGATGTAAAAACTAAAACTAATTTAGACCATGCTATTATTAAAAAATTTATGGGTTTGATACAGTCACACACTTTTGATGAAATAATTTTAGCTACCAATTGAACAATTAATGGTGAAACTACTGCCGTTTTTATAAAAAAAATTATTAACCAGATTTCTAAAGCCAGTGTATATCGTTTAGCTCTTGGGTTGCCAATTAATTCTGCCCTTGATTATGCCGATAACATGACACTCAAACATGCTTTAGAAAATAAAACTAAATATTAATTCTTAATTAATTCAATTTTTTTAATTTTAATATTTTGATGTACAAATTTTTGTTCGTATTCAGTTTGAATATTATTTTTTAATCTATCTAAATCACTATACATATCTATGGTTTTATATTGAATTTGTAATTTACGGAAACTCCTTAGTGAATCTAACGAATATTCATATAAACCTAAATTATCTGTTTTGAATTCGATTGTTCCATTTTTTATTAACAAATCATAGTAAAGTTTTAAATAAGCGTTGTTTGTTAAGCGTTTCTTTTCATGTCTTTTTTTAGGCCATGGGTCAGGAAAATTTAAATAAAAAATACTAACAGAATTTCTATTAAATCATTTGCAAATATCAATTACATCGCCGTGAATAAAAAATAAATTACTAGGTTTAGTAATTAATAAATCAAGTTTCCTTAAAGCCTTTAATAAAATAGTAGAATCGCGTTCAACACCTATATAAGTAATTGTAGGATTATTAATAGCCTTATTTATTAAAAAGTTTCCTTTGCCTGATCCAATTTCTACCTCTAAACAGTTAGCCAAATTCTTTTTATCAAGTGTAGAAATAATTTGTGGATAATCTTTTATCAATGTTTCAGCATTTTTTATTTTACGAATTCTTCCCATGACTATAATCAACTATGGAATAACTTTATATAACCAACTTTAGCAAATTGTGCTGTCAAAATATAACCTGCTACTATCAATAATATATAGCCTATTATTGGTGCATAACTTGCGGTTGATAAATGAGTAAAAACAGGCTCAAACCCAGGTGTTAATACAAATATCAAACCAATTAATAATATTGTTGTTAATGATAAAACAACTGGTAACGATGGTGATGTATTATGAAATGGAAACTTGTTGCTACGTAAGATAATAACAACAGCCGTTTGAGTTAATAAGCTTTCTAAAAATCATCCAGTTTGAAATAGATTTTCGATGCCTGTATTATTTCATTTCATTACATAAAACATAACTAAAAAGGTAGCTATATCAAATATGGAACTAATTGGGCCTATACATAACATAAACCGTAAAATAGACCGGGCATTCCAACTTCGTGGTTTATTCACAAAATCTTTATCCACATTATCTCAAGGCATAGCCAATTGTGCAAAATCGTAAATTAAATTAAGTATTAATATTTGTTCAGGCCGCATTGGTAGTATCCCATAAGCGGATAATCAAATACTAGCTACCAACATACTCAACATATTGCCAAAATTACTAGACACTGTCATTTTGATATATTTGATGATATTAGCATAAGTTTTACGTCCTTCAACACAACCATTACCCAAGAAAGTTAAATCTTTTTCTAACAAAATAATATCAGCACTTTCTTTGGCAACATCGACTGCTGTATCAACAGAAATCCCTAAATCAGCTGTACGCATAGCAGCAGCATCATTAATACCATCTCCCATAAATCCTACAACATGTTTATTATTTTTAATAGCTTCTACCACCATAACTTTTTGCTCGGGAGACAACTTAGCAAAGATGGTTGTAGACATTACCTTTTTTTGCAAGCGTTCTTTAGTCATAGTTTCAATTTCGCTACCTAACAAGATTTTTTTACCTTTAAGTCCTACTTGGCTGCAAACATATTTTGCTACAGCATCATTGTCACCTGTTAATACTTTTACTTGTACACCACGTTTTTGCAAATCCAAAATAGCTTTGCGAGCCGATAATTTAGGTGGGTCTAGCAAAGCTACATATCCCACTAATTTCATTGCATCTTCGTCTTTGACATTAAATGGCCTATCCACAGGAAGTGGTTTGTAATTAGTTGCAATAGCAATAACACGCATTCCTTGTTCATTTAAAGCGCGAACATTATTACGTACTTGTGAACGTAATCTTGATGTTATTTTCACCACCTTGCCTTTGTATTCTGCATAATCACAAATTGTTAAAATTTCTTCTAAGGCTCCTTTAGTAATTAGTTGATTACGTTCATTTAGATCTTTGATAATAACTGACATGCGACGTCTTTGAAAATCAAAAGGGATTTCATCTATTTTGATAAATTCATTAGCCGTTTGATCTAAACCAATTTGTTTAGTTTTTTCAATGATAGCTAAATCTAATAAATTTTTTAAGCCTGTTTGAAAATAACTGTTTAAATATCCATAAATTAATACCCTTGAATCTTCTTTATTTTCAATATTAAAATGATGTTCAAGAATAATTCGGTCCTCTGTCAATGTTCCCGTTTTATCTGTGCACAACACATCCACGGCTCCAAAGCTTTGAATGGAATTAATATTCTTTACAATTATTTTTTGTTTGGATAATTGAAAAGCTTCTTTAGCTAAATTGACTGTAACAATCATTGGTAATAATTCAGGCGTTAATCCAACTGCTAGTGCCAAAGAAAAAGTAATGCTTGTAATCCAACGATTACTGCCTATGCCTAGCCCACCTTGTAATGCAAAAACAATAATAACCATAATAACAGTCGTTATTAAAAGCAAAAGACTTACATTACGAATTCCTTTGTCAAAATTAGTCTTAGGTCTTTTTTTAAAAATAGATCTAGCAATCCTGCCAAAAAGAGTGTTATTACCTGTATTTAAAACTATGGCTTTAGCAGTCCCTGATGAAACAGATGTGCCCATAAAGCATAAATTGTTTGCTTCAAGGGATGTTTTAACATTGTTATCCTTATTAAATCCAGCTGTTTTTTCAACAGGTTCTGACTCACCAGTTATAGCAGATTGAGCAATAAAGAGATCTTTAGCATTTAATATCATTAAATCAGCAGGCACCATGTCACCAGCAGCTAGGTGCACAATATCACCAGGAACAATTTCATCAATCGGAATTTCTTTTTTTATTCCATTCCTCTCCACTGCTGCCGTAGTTTCAATCATGTCATTTAAACGTTCGCTAGCTTTATTGGAACGAATTTCTTGAAACATTCTTACAAAACAAGTAATAAATAAAATACCTAAAATAATACCAAAGGATGGTCAATTGCGCATTGACGGAATTACTACGTCTAAAATAGCAATCACTATTAAGATAATAGAAAATGGATTAAAAACAGCTTCAATGAAAGAATGATATCATTGATGTTTCTTTCGAGAACCAATACTATTAGGACCATATTGTTCTTTTAATTTTTCATACTCATTTGAATCTAATCCTTCATATGATGTATGAAAAGTTTCTAATATTTCATCGTTTGACATATTAGCACTTGTTAATAATTTTTGATTAAGTTCGCTCGGCATTTGAAGCGAACGTTTGGTTTTTCGTTTTCTAGCCATATGTAGATTTATTTTCTAACATGGATAGTTAACAATCATGAGTTTCATTTAAATATTTAAAACATCTTAAAGAAAAGCACTAAATTACACTCGTCTTGAAAACTATTCGTGTAAGGGTCCATAAAATTATCTTGCCTTTCTAAAATACAAAAAGATTATAAATATCTATGAGGAAATCTGCACATTAATGTTGTAGATATCAAACTTTTGTCCATTATTAATATTAATAATGGCTCAATTAGAATAAAATATATGATATGAGTACACTTAAACAAAATAATTCCAATAAAAGTTCAGCAAAAATTGGTTTATTTTCTTCTGTCACCATTTTAATTAGTGCTGTTGTTGGGATTGGTATTTTTTTTAAAAATAAAAGTATCTTAGGCAACAACAACGATGACGGATGGTGAGTATTAGTTTCTTGAATTATTGCAATCATCATTACTTTAACCACTGCTTTAGCGTTTGCTGAAATCATTAGTAGTGATAAAAAACATAATGGTTCAGGGTTGGCGGGTTGAGCATATAAAATTTGTGGCCATAAAGTTGGGCGTTTTATTTTGATTGTTATGCCTCTTTTTTATTTTATTTTTAAATTAGTTGATACTTCCTTTTTTGCTGGAGAAGCTGTATTATTAATATTTAATAATCCACAAGTTAATTCTGATGGTTCAATTACCATAACTATTCAACAATCTGCTTATATTATTGTATTAGTGGCATATGCGATTATGGTTATTTTTATTATGATCAATACTTTTTCCACTAAAGCCGCTAAAGGAATATCCTGAATTGCCACAGTTTGCAAATTTACACCATTAATTTTAATTGGAATTTTAGGAATTACATTTGGTGCTTTGGATGGTTTCAAACAATCGTTTTTTAATACTGCTTCTTCTAACATCACAACTTCTACCAAGATATCAGATTCACGTTCAATGAGCGATATATCTTTAGGTATATTTGCCTCGTTGCCTGCATTACTGTTTACCTTTGACTCGTTTTTAACGATTGGTAATGCAGCGGTTAGCATGGAAAAACCTGAGAAGCAAGTTCCCAAAGCTATTTTAATTGGTATCCCAGTTGTAGCCGGAATTTATTTATTAGTTACCATAGGACAATTATTAACAGGACAAAGAGATGTTTATACTTTTTTTGAATATACCGTGGATAAATGTGGTGGTGGTACAAATGTCAAAACAGCCATTAATATATTAGTGGGCTGTGTTATTATGCTTTCTTTATTTGGTTCTATTAATGCGATGACAATTGGAGCCGTTCGTTCTATCCAAGCTGGAATAGACTCTGAAAATATTATGGGGGCAACCCTTTTCAAAAAATGGGGAAAAAATAAACCGCTACGAGCAGGATGCTTGTATGGACTAACTATTGGCTCTATTGTTTGTTTATTAATGGCGATTCCTACAATTATTTTAAATAGCGATTCTGTCTATGATGGTGTGTCCAATTTACCAACGTTATTTTTCTTTGTTATTTATGCAACAGTAGTGATGTTTGGATTAATCAATCATTATTCACATAAAGTACAAGTAAAGCGTATGAAGATTTATCCAATTGTTGCAGTTATATCTATTATTGGTTGTGGTTTTGCATTTGGTTATAATTTATTTTATGAATTTTTAGGTCGTTGCTTTACAGGCAACGCAAATGATGCCATTGTAAAATGAGGGATGTTCAAAGGCCAATCTATCGATCGGTCTATTGCTTCAATAATTGTTTGAGCAGCTTTTATTATTTTCATGTCTTTGCCATTTATTAATGACTTATGTATTGCAAAAATTCGTCACCAACATTCACAAAGATTAATTTGGCAATAATCATGAAGTCCCAAATATTTATAAACTTTTTAAAAAATCAAATACAGCCCTTTTATTTATTTGTTCCATCAAAAAAGAACCTATGACATAATGGTCAACGTATTGTTTAGTCTCTTTCATGACTTCAAAATTTACACCACCATCTAATTGGATAACCAATCGTGGGTTTAATTCATCTTTTATGCGTTTTACTTTTTTCATATTATCAATAGAACGAGGCATAAAAGATTGGCCGCCTTTGCCGGGTTCTACGCTCATAATACAAACATAATCAGATTCTTTTAATAAATCTACATATTCATTAACATCAACGTGTGGTTTAATAGCAATACCACACTTGATGTTTTTATCTCTTAACACTTGAAAAGCCTCACGGCATTTTTCAAATGACATAACTTCAGGATGAAATGTACAAGCATTCATAGGAAAATTAATAAAATTATTAATTCACTCATTTGGGTCTTCTACCATCATATGAACATTACTAGACATGCCATACTTTTGTATTAATAATAATTGTTCGGGCCCAAAGGCTTTGTTTGCTACAAATATACCGTCCATCACATCATAGTGAATATAAGTTACACCAAGATTCTTCATTTCTTGTAATTGTGCATCTAATTCGTTTAAATTAAAAGCTAGTAATGATGGTTCAATTAATTTCATTACTTTTTATCAAAAGTTTTGGTATCACGTACAAAGAATTTTAAAATATTATTAATTTTTGTATCGTGACACATAAAAGTCACAACATCACCTAATTCAAATTTGGTATCATTGGTTGGTGGGAAAATGACATGTCCTTGACGTTGAATCATCATTATGGTAGTGCCATACTTATTACGAATGTTTAATTCTGATAATGTTTTATTTAAAATAATTTTATTATTTACAGTTACTTTAACTCAACTAAAACCACTACCGATGTTAACAATATCTACACCAATATTGAATAAAGCTTGAAAAGCAATTCGATCTGCAATTTCAATTTCAGGAATTACCACACGTGGTACACCCATTGTTTTTAAAACACGCTTATGAACATTATTGACTGCTTTAGCAATAATATCCTTCACACCTAATTCACGTAAGTTAGCACAAATCATGATGCTAGATTCAATATTGCTCACAGCTACAATTACTGTTCCAACGCCTGCAATACCTGTCTCTACTAAGGAATTAATATCACCAGCATCAGATACAATTGCTAACTCGTGAATTTTAGCTGCTTTCTGAATTAAATCTGGGTTTTTATCGATAACCATAACATTGCCACCCATCTTATTTAATTGACTAGCAACTTCTGTCCCAAAACGTCCTAAACCTATTACACAATAGTCATTTTTTGCCATAATTTAGCCCCTACATTAATTTGTAATTATACATAATAAGACTTAACAATACTATAATTACATGCTATACATATGGTAAAGAAATCGCCTTTCGATCGTAGTAGGAAAAGTATTCGTCCTAAATCATGAAGAATATTATGACGAATATTGATTGGTAAAACTATACCTCAAAAACTATTTCGTGCTTATATCGTTGTTATTTTACTAGGATCTATTTTGTTATATTTGCCTATATCCTTACAAAACGGCTATTCAATGGTATTAGATAATGATTGTTCAACTAGAGCTTATACCTATTGAGACGCTTTATTTATTGGCGTCTCGGCAATTACTAATACTGGTCTTACACCAGCCGTGATTAGCGAAACATTAACTCCATTCGGTCAAGTTGTAATGATTATATTAATGGAATTTGGTGGTTTGGGATTGATGACCATTATTTATTTAATATGAAATCTTTTTAAACGAAATAATCGTGCAAATAATTTGAATCAAATTATTATGCTGCAGTCCGAACGTGGTAATGAAAAGATTGCAGGCACATTTAAATCACTAAAAATTAGCGTTTCATTCATCATAGTTTGTCAAATCTGTTTTATGTTTCTTTATTCTTTTTGATTATGTTGAATGCCTATATACAATCAAATACCAGTAACATACAATGGTAGCGATGTTTCTACCATAAACTCATTAATGACAGATGGCTCTAATTACATTCAAGCCCACCATAATTATGCTTATGCATTATGAGAGGGATTATTTTTTACAGTGTCTGCCATTAATAATGCTGGGTTTGATAATTTTAAAGGTGGAATATCAATTGCCGCATTAAGAAATGATTGAAATATTATTTTTCAATTTATGACGCTGATCCAAATTATTATCGGTGGCATTGGTTTCCCATTAATTTACGATGTGATAGAAAAAATAAAATGTAAACGTAAGGGGCAAACATACAAATTAACATTGTTTAGTAAAGTGGCGCTCATTAGTTATTTAAGCGTGGGGGTAATTACAGCAGCAGCAGCATTTGGTTTTGAATTCGGTTACACAGGTTCAGAGAATGCTTTGGTCCTCGGTTCTACTTATGGAACGACGGTGCCTATTTATGATATTGCCCATTATCATGAATATGCTCACGAGTTTGGTAAAAATGTAATGTTAAATAAATGTTGAGCCATCTTCTTTAACTCAATGGCGACTAGAAGTGCGGGCGTTGGCACTATTAACCAATCTATTCTAGCGCCTGGATCTCAATGGTTATATATAGTAACTATGTTTATTGGTGGTTCACCTTCTTCTACGGCTGGTGGTATCCGTGTAACAACATTAACCGTTATATTATTAACAATTCTAGCTAAGATTAAAGGTAGAAATGATGTCGTTATATTCCGTAGAAAAATTCCTGAACAAACTATTCGAGAATCATTTATTGTAGCTTTAACAGCGGTAATTCTAGTTGCCGTTGCAGGTATTATTGTCTTTTACACTCTTTTCAATGATCCGCAAAATGATAAATACACAGTTTTACAATGTATTTATGAAACCACAAGCGCCTTCGGTACAGTTGGATTTAGCATGGGCATTACTTCCTATATTAATCACTTTGGGCAAATAATCCTTTGTTTAGTGATGTTCGTTGGTCAACTTGGTGTTTCATCTACATTATTATCTTGAACTAAGAAAAACCCTAAAGGCAACAGAGTGGTTTACCCTGAAGAAAGCATACGAGTTGGATAATTTATGATTAAAAAAGGTTTATTAGTTGTTTTAAGCGGTCCTAGTGGTGTAGGTAAATATACACTTTGATCTGATTTGTTGAAAAATAAACGTCTCAATTTAAAATATAGTATTTCTATGACTACTCGTCCTAAAAGATTTAATGAATTAAATGGACGTGACTATTTTTTTGTTTCACATAATGAGTTTAGACGGGCAATCAAAAATAGACAAATGTTAGAATATGCCACATACTGCAATAATTATTATGGCACTCCAAAAGAATATGTAGAAAAACTACGTAATGCTGGACACAATGTATTATTAGAAATTGAAGTACAGGGCGGTTTAAATGTTACAAAAATTATGAAGAAGGCAAAAGACAAGCGCTTTGTTTCTATATTTATTTTACCTCCATCTACTAAAGAATTAATTCAACGTTTGCGTACTCGTGGTACTGAAGATAAAAAAATCATTAATGCTCGCATTAAACAAGCAAAGTGAGAAATTAGCAAAGCAAAGCATTATAAATATCAAATCGTTAATGATAATTTAAAAACAGCAAAAGCAAAATTAAAAAACGTATTTTTAACTGAAATTAAGAAAAATGCTTAATAAAATATCTATTTTTTCATTGACGCTTGATAAATTGGCTCAAAAGGTTATAGAGCTGAATTTGAAAAAACATAATGCTATTCAAATTTATCAATGAATTTATCAAAAAAATGTTTATTCGTTTTTAGAAATGACTAACATTGCTAAATCTTCCAAGGACAAATTAACCAATGTTTTTAATTTTAATAAATTAAAATTGGTTCAAAAGATTGCTGATCAAAAAGAAGAAACTATTAAATTTTTATTTCAACTTAGTGATGATGAATTAATTGAAACTGTTTTAATGAAATTTGATTATGGTTATAGCATTTGCATTTCTACACAAGTTGGCTGTAATCTGGGGTGTAAATTTTGTGCTTCCGGTTTAGTAAAAAAAGTCCGTAACTTATTAGTAGAAGAATTGATTTTACAATTTGTTGAAGTCCAGCAATATTTATGAGACAAGAACAAAGGCAAAATTACCAATATGGTTGTTATGGGGATTGGAGAGCCTTTTGATAATTTTGATAATTTAAAAATTGCTATCGATATTTTTAATGATCATCACGGCATTGCTTTAGGTAGTCGCCACATCACCATTTCTACATGCGGCATTCCTCCTAAAATCATTGATCTTGCTCACCAATTCCCCCAAATTAATTTAGCCATATCGTTACATGCACCCGACGATACGTTGCGTAATCAATTAATGCCCATCAATAAAAAATACAATATAAAAATGTTAATTGATACCGTCAATCAATATATAAAAATAACTAATCGCCGTGTCAGCTTTGAATATATTTTGTTGAAAGATATTAATGATTCTGTAGATTGCGCTCATAGATTAGGCAAACTACTAAAAGGCATGCTATGCTACATTAATATCATTGTTTACAATAATGTGAATGAAAAAAAATATAAACCGTCTGACAAGTATGCATCGTTTATGGAAATTTTAAGAACATATGGACTTACAGTTACAAAACGTTTAGAACGTGGTATTAAGATCAACGCTGCTTGTGGCCAATTACGAGCAAAACATTCAATAAAATAAAAATGCTATTTATTCATTAATAAAGATAATATAGGTAATATGAAAACCATAGTAACGCTAAAAGATATTAAAAATGCACAAGAAAATATTAAAGGTCTTGTTAAAAATAGCGACTTAATTTACGACTACTCTACCAGTAAAAAATTTAAAGCTAATGTTTATTTAAAATTAGAAAACACACAAATCGTTAAATCATTTAAAATACGTGGCGCTTTAAATCGGATCAAAAAAATAACCCCAGCCCAAGCTAAAGTAGGTGTAATTGCCTCAAGTGCTGGCAACCACGCACAAGGCGTTGCTTATTCAGCAACACACTTAGGCGTTAAATCTATAATCGTCATGCCCAACACTGCCCCATTAGCAAAAATAAAATCTACCACTGATTTTGGAGCTAGTGTTTTATTTGGGCCAACAGGATTGTTTGATGATGCAAATAAATTGTCACAAGAATTAGCCAAAAAAGAAGGCTATACATTAATTCCCCCATATGATCATCCAGATGTTATCGCCGGGCAAGGCACTATTGGATTAGAGATCTTGAAACAAAATTCAGATATTGATACCTTTATTGTGCAGATTGGCGGTGGAGGATTAATTGCCGGTATTGCTACTGCTGTTAAAGCTGTAAAACCACAATGTAAAATCTATGGTGTCCAAGTAGAAAATTTCCCTGCTGCTCGAGATTTGTTTAAAGGTAATAAACTTAAAACTAAAAATCTTTATGTCCCTTCTATTGCTGATGGTATTCAAGTGAAAATGCCTTCATTATTGGCAGTAGATATTATGAAAAAATATGTGGAAGATATTGTTACTGTTAGCAATGAAGAAATTGAAAATGCTATTTTATGATTGGCTGAAAAAAATAAAATTGTAGCAGAGGGCGCAGGCGCAACCGGATTAGCGGCTATTCTTTCTAAAAAAATAAATATCGAAGGTAAAAATGTAGCTCTCATAATTTCTGGTGGCAATATTGATATAGACCGTTTTGTTTTTACTTTAATGAATTCGTTAAAACGTGAAAAACGTCAAATGGTTTTCAAATATTGATATACGCCATCTAGTTATACGCATCTTATCAAGGAACTACAGAGTATTAGTGGGCGATTGTACATATTAAACACTGACCAGGCACTCAAATTAAATAATAAATTACAACAGGGCTGGTCTGTTATAACATTGTTTGCTCCTAGCGCAAAGAAAGCTAAACTTTATTTTGAGAAATTAGCCCACTATAAAGTTAAATTTAAGATACTTCATGATAATTAATTGTTTTGGCGATTAATTTCGGACAAAATGATACCTGTTGCAACTGCTACATTTAAAGATTGTACTTTACCATACATTGGAATTTTAATTTGAAAGTCTGCTTGTTTAGCTAGCAAAGGAGAAATTCCCTTTTCTTCGCTACCCACAATAATGATAGACTTTG
This sequence comes from Mycoplasmataceae bacterium, assembly GCA_031259945.1. GTDB lineage: Bacteria > Bacillota_I > Bacilli_A > Mycoplasmatales > Mycoplasmoidaceae > Malacoplasma_A. The sequence continues at coordinate 62,160 of JAIRKU010000014.1, read as the reverse complement.
ACGCAAATTTAATTTGAGTGTATGTGACTGCAGTTGTTGTTAATAATGAAGCATAAGTCCAAAACCCAGCTTTTTTTAATTTTTCAATAGCTTGTATCAAATTAGGAACCTTAATCAAATTAAGATATTGAATAGCCCCCATACTAACTTTAGAGACAAAATCATTTATTTGTACTTGATTATTCTTTTTATATATAACAGCACTAACATTCATTCCATCGCATGTTCTTAAAATAGAACCAAAATTTTGCGGATCTTGAATGCTATCAATAATTAATACCGTAGCTATAGATTTATTATCAATAAATTCAATAAATGTATCAAGAGTTTTAAATTTAGCTTCATCTTTAATATTAATTACAATTCCTTGGTGATTAAGGTTAGATGGGAAATGATCAAAGAAGGCAACATTTCTAATTTTGTAAGCAATATTATGTTTTTTTAATTCAGTGATTAAATATTGATTCTGTATAGATAAATTAACACTAACAATATTGGGATTGTCGAGATTATCTAATAAAACCTTTTTACCAAATAATTGTCTAAGCATTTAAAACCCTTTTTTCAATTAGTTGCTGACGATATTTATCAGAGAGAATATAATTTTTTTCACTTAGCGCTTTTTGTCATTCATCTACTAAAGATTTTATTTCAGGATTATCCAAAGGATTTGTATAAATAATTCCTAAAACATTAAATTCAGCATTAATTGTTCCCATGATTTTTTGAAACTTATCAAATTTTTTACTACGAATGATACTAGCCATTTTTTTAACTTGTTGTGATAACACAGCTTTGGCGTTAGGCAAATCTAAATCATTATTTAATGCATTTAAAAATTCTTTATCCATTGTGGCAATTGTTCTAATCATTTTTACTTTTTGTAAATACATTTGAATATAACCATAATTAATTTGTTGAAATATTTTAAGTAGTTCATTCGTAGATTGTTGAAACAAATCATGGGTAAATTCTAAAGGATTCTCATATTTAGATTGATACATAAATCAACGAATGTCATTCCCAGAATATTCAGTCAATAAATTCTTCACCAATATAAAATTATTTAATGATTTAGCCATTTTTTCATTATTTACATTTATATGTCCTACGTGCATTCAAATATCGGCAATGTTCCTTTTGAACAATGCATAATTTTGAACATTTTCGTTCTCATGATGAGGGAATTTTAAATCTATCCCCCCACCATGAATAGTAACATGATCACCAACATATTTATTAACAAATAATGCACATTCTGTGTGTCAACCTGGCCTACCAACTGATCATGGAGATTTCCAATTCATACCAGATTCAGTTTTTTTCCATAAGACAAAATCAAGTGGTGATTTTTTATCAGTTGCTGTTTCTTTACGAACACCTTCATATAGTTGGTCAAGATTTTGATGTGAAAGTATTCCATAAATCGGTATACTTTTTACATCAAAATATACATCTCCATCGTTAGTAGTATAAGCGGCTTTATTCGCAATTAATTTTTCAATGTATTCAATAATCCCAGGAATATTTTCAGAAACTTTGGGCATTTGCATCGGTAAAATATTTAAAGCCTTGTTAACATCTAAATAATGTAAGTAATATGTATTAGCAATTTCTGACTCACTTTTTTTTAATGTTTTAGCCTGATTGATAATCTTATCGTCTATATCTGTAATATTATGAACATATAAAACACTAAATTTAGTCGTTTTAAGAAAACGCACCAAAACATCAAAAGTAATTAACGGTCTTGCATTACCTATATGAATGTCGTTGTATACTGTTGGACCACAATTGTAAATAGAAACATTCTTTGAAACTAGTTCAAAATGCTTATTAGTAAGTGAATCGTAGATTTTCATAAGTTACTATTTCTAAGATTATAATCAACGAAATGAAAAATAAAGACACACCTATTGGTGTATTTAAAGCCTACTTAACAGAAATTAAGGATCGTTGATTTTCATCCAAAAAGAGAATAATTAAAACAATCGGTGTTTTATTTATTCCATTTGTTTATGGTTTTACATGTATCGCCGCTTTTTGAAATCCATTAGAGAAGGTCGGCAGTGTCCCTATTGCTCTCTGCAGTTTAGACAAAGAGCAATTAATTACAGAAGATTTGGACACTACTAATATTAATGCTGATAAACCAATAGCAATTGGCATTCCTAAGTTTTATACTACTGACGCTACAATTAATGATGCTACTGATTGATCAACAATACCAACAGCAGCATTAACTAGCGAATCAAATTGAGATAATCTTAATAGTTTTTTGCCTTCTTCTAGTCCAGCAGTAACATTTATTAAAACGATTAGTGGTTCTATTTTAAATTATGATCATACAACTAAAATAAATGAACAATATAACGCTAATGGTTCTGCTCGTATGCTTTCATTAATGGATGAAGTTATGAAAAGCTGGCAAAATGGTAAAATGGTTGATGGTGGTTTTGGCTATTCTACATCCAATAATAATTTTTCTATTACTGGAGAGCTGGCGTATCCCATCACAAATATTAAGTATCACAATGTTAATAATTCCGACAGTCTATCGAATTGAGATAAAAATGCAAACGATTTAGCTCAATGAGACATCAATAAAAAACAGTGAAATATTAAAAATACAAGCGATTATGCACAAATTACTATTCCAGAAAGATTAACTACTGATTTAGTGAATGTATTAGATGCGAATATTGCTGGAACAGATCCTGATATTTGAATATCTGACCTTGAAAATATGCCTATCAATTTATATGTTACATATGAAAAAACATATTTAGCATCTAAATTAATAGACGAATCCATCCAAACATTAACCTCCTTAATTAGCGGATCATTGCCAATGGCTGGTATGTCGTTAGTTAATTCAATTATTAATAATTTAGCAAATAATATCTCTACGCCCGTTAACGACACGGGTTCAGAAGCATGAAATGGTGGTTATAGTTGAACGCCAAATACATCGATAACTAATCTTAATTTATCATGAAACGATCATTCATATGCTGCTAGTGACGGAGGCAGAGAGACCGTTTCGGAATCTTGTACGGTTGATTTAGATAATGATAAATATTACACGCTTCCTAATGAAGAATATCGTCAAGCGCTTTTAAATGAAACTAGTGTGCCAAATAGTGTTAAAGATCAGCTGAAGGCAACAAGAACAGACAGTTCATATGTAATTCCTTCTATTGAAGGAATTACAGTAAATGATAGTGGATGAAACCCATCTGAAAATGTAAACGGACAAAAATCACTCTTGCACCGCATTCGTAATATCGCTAGTACATTTGCTGAAATACCTGCAATTAGTAATCTTATTGCAGATGTTATTAATTTTTACGGTAACATGAATTTGGATAAAATTTTTTCTGGCTTGGGAGACAAAATATTATCAATAGACGTTAATGCTAGTAATGTGCAAACATTATTTGATAACGATCAATATTTGAGTTCAATGCTTTTACAAGACTCGCGTTATATGATTCCAGATATTAATGCCCCAAGTATTCCAGTCGTTGCAGATCTACCTATTCCAATTGGTGGTAGCATCAACTTCGGCAGAATTATCGCCATAATGGCACACACTGGAAATCCCGGTAATAGTAGTTACTCTAATGCATTCCAAGACGCTAATTTACGTAGCCTATATTCAGTCAATAGTTCAGATTTCCAAACGAGTGATACATCTTACCATAAGGGGGAGATCATGGATGATATATTAGGACCTTTAACACCGTTATTTAATTCTAATTATGACTATGCCATAAATACAGCTGATATAGTATCCAACGATTCACCAGACGGATATAGCTTATCCCAAAATTTACTCAATAATGCACAAGCGATTGAAAGTAAATTAATAAAAATTTTTTCTCCTTTTAATGTAAATAGTTATGTGAGCTATACAACTATTGGACATGAATATGATCTGTATGGAATGGGATTAGGCGAATATTTTGTTTGCATTGGTCTTTGTGTAGGAACTTTAACACAAATTATGGTTTATGATAAGAAAAAACGAGTAAGACGTATTAGAGCGGCTAAATGATATACGTCCAAATCTTTATTAATGATATCAACATCGTTATTACAGTCTACCATTTTAGCGTTAGCAATTGGTTGCTTAGGATGATTTAAACTAGGTGATGCATTTGTACTACAATGGTTATTTATGATGTTTTGTGGATTAATTTTTGTCAGTATCATTCAAGCTATATGATTCTGTTTTAGAGATCGTTCATTAGCCTTTTTTGTAGTAGTAATATTCATGGTTTTAAATTTAGCGGCAGGCTGAGGAACTTTCCCATCATTTATGCAGTTCCCATTCTTTCATTACATTTCATATATATTACCTTTCACTTATATGATTCACGGACAAGGGGCGATTATTTTTGGGATTGCTACACATACACATGTACTAGCTAATTCATTGTATATTTTGCAAAATATTGGTATTTTGTTAATTTATGTAGTTGTGTTCTATTGTCTAGGTTGCTTTATGTCAAGATTCCGAGAGCGCGAATTATATTATGGTACATGTAATTCTAAACATTTGGCAATCGTTTTAAAACAATTAGGTTATGGAAAATATTGCTATTTATCAAAACATAAAAAATGAAAAACTAATTGGAAAACGATTCCTCGAGTTGAAATGCCTAATGTTAAAAATAAAGTAAATCTAATATATCCGTTTGAAAAAATTATTAAAAATAATAAGAGCCCAGAATTAATTAGAGATATTGTAGATTTTGACAATAATTAATTATTCTCAAATTTTTTCTCTAATAATTTTAATGCCCAACTTGTTTGCTTTTTCTATTTTGCTACCAGCAGCTTCACCAACTATTAAATAATTGGTAGCTCTAGAAATAGTATCAGAAACATTAGCGTCAAATTTTTGTTCTATTTTCTTTTTGATTTCATAGCGAGGAATATCGAAACTACCTGTAATTACAAATGACTTTCGATAATATTCGCTATTAGTGTCTATTTTTAATTCGTCAGTATTTGAAATATACTCCATGTTTACGCCCAATTCTTTTAAATCTTTGATTAATTGAATATTAGCAGCGTTTTGAAAAAAATCAACAATACTAACTGCAACCACTTCACCAATATCGTTGATTTTAATTAATTGTTCTAATGATGTTGTTGCTAAATTATCTATATTACGAAAAGTCTTCGCTAAAACTTTAGCTGTAGTTTCACCAATATGCCTAATACCAATAGCAAAAATTAATTTTTCAAGTGAATTTTTCTTGGACAAATTAATGTTATTAATAAAATTATTAAACATCTTTTCTTTTATTTTAAAATTCCCATTTAAAATTAATGCTTTTTTGTTTTCCAAGCGATAAATATCCTGAATACTGTTAATTATTTTTGCATCATACAATTTTTGTATATTTTTTTCAGATAAGTCTTCAATGTTCATTGCTTTTTTGCTAGTAAAATGAATCAGCGATTGTACAATTCTAGCTGGGCATGAAGTGTTAGTACAATATTGGTCTACTTCTCCTATTTGCTTTTCTAGAAGAGAACCACAAATAGGGCAATTAAGTATTGGTGTAAAAGAAATGACACCATTTGATCTTTTGGATAATACTGGCCCAATAACTTTGGGTATGATTTCTGCGGCTTTAAAGATATTCACCACATCATTTATGCGTATATCGTTGTCATGAATGTAATCAGAATTATGTAAGGTTGCTGAAGAGATAATAGACCCGCCTAATTGGACAGGTTGTAAATTAGCAACATAAGTGATACGACCAGTTCTTCCTACTGTTGGAATAATTGAAAGTAATTTTGTCTCTGCTATTTCTGGCGGAAATTTAAATGCAGTAGCTCATCTTGGAAATTTAGCAGTTCTGCCTAGAATGTCATATAACTTAATCTCATCTTCTTTAATTACTATTCCATCTACTGGATACTCCAATAAATCTCTTTTACTACTGATTGTTTTAATATAACTTATCACTTCTTCAATGTTGCGACACAATCTTACTTCGTTAGCAATTTTAAAACCGAGTCGTTTTAATTCAGCAATAACTTCTGACTGTTTATGAATTTTTAATTGTTTTAAAACGGATTCATCGGGAATATAGTAAGCAATCATGTCTAAATTACGTTGTGCTGTAATTGAAGAATCCAAATTTCTTAAGGAACCAGCGGCAGCATTGCGTGGATTAGCAAATTTTTGTTCATCATCTTCTATACTACTATTAATTTTGCTGAATTCATTAAAAGAAAGAAAGATTTCTCCGCGGACTTCTAATTTATGAATTTGCGTGTTAATTTTCAATGGAACAGATTTAATCGTTCGAACATTATTAGTTACGTTTTCACCAAATTCACCATCCCCTCTAGTAAGAGCTTGTCTTAAGACTCCATCAATGTAAATTAATGAAATACTTAATCCATCAATTTTTGGTTCAACGTTATAATTGATATCTATTTCTCGAGTAATTTTTTTAATATCATTGTCAAATTTACGTAAATCTTCTTCATTAAATTGATTGGACAATGAGAGCATTGGCAAATCGTGTTTTACTTTGGGAAAGTGAGTCGCTACATGCCCCCCCACTCTTTTACTAGGGGAATCGTCAGTCGCATATTCTGGATGTTCATTTTCTAATTTTATTAACTCTTTTAAAACTAAATCGTATTCAGCGTCTGATATAGTAGGCTTATCCAAATCGTAATATTCGCGTGCCCACTGGTCCAGTTGCTTTTTTAAACGAATAATTCTTTTAAGAATATCTAACATTGATGATTTCCATATTCTTTATACTAAATATTTGATGTGAACTAATATTATTTCCTATTAAAAGAAGCAACGGTACAATTATTAGAAAATTGACTACCCCTAGGTCAAATGGTATGTAACTTCCTTGATCACTTATTTTTAAAAAAACATTTAAAGATAAAGGATTAATAAATAAAAAAATCATTAAGAATATTAATAACAAATATGGTTGAGTGAGGAAACTATTCTTTTTAATAATAAAAATAACAATAGAAAAAATAAATAAAGCAAGTAATACTATTCATGAAGTTATGTTAAAGTAAGAATTAAAATTAGGATGTTGAGACAAAGATATGCCTCAAAAATAATCATAGGAATCTGGTCATAATTTTCAACTAAAGTGGTAGTTAAATAAAGTAACTGTTAAAAAGAACGACAGAATATACATACCGATAGATAAAATGATAACAATAAAAAATGGATGTTGGTTCAATACCTTACTGATTCTTGTTATAGCAACTTTAAAAAAATTAAGCGAAATAAGTAAAATCATGGCTATTGAACATATTAAACAAAACACTAATAATACAACATAGGGCACCGTTGAAAACAACGGCATTCATGCAAAGAAAACATATCCAAAAGGGAATAGATAATATAAAAGTTGCCCAAGTGGATTTCATTTTTTTAATGATGTATAGCAAACATTAAATATTAATAATAAAACAGTTATAAGCGTTAAATCCATGTCTAAAGCCGATATTGATAAAACAAGAATTAATAAAATATTGTTAGTTAAATTATCATTACGGTTTTTTTGCTCAAACATCTGATAGCAATATAGTAATATTGGTATTGATAATCAACAACTTCCGTTTGTAGGTGTTTCATAAAATAAGAACGAAAATAATAATATGAAAATTGCTATCGCTAAAATAATCGAAAACAACCCAACTTTGCTATTGTTAATTTTCTTATAAAAAAATCCAACTATGGCGCAACAAAAAATTACACTAAAAGTAATTACCTGTTGTCAAAATAAATATTGAGAAATAAAATTATTCTGAATGTTAAATAACGGTTTAAAAATTGCGGCAAAAATAGTAAACATCGAAAAATCTTTAAAATCGAAATTATCTAATTCATAAAATTTTACTGTATCTGTATATTTAGTAAAAGAACCTTGATCAAATAATAGACATACGCTTTTAAATTCTGTTGACATTGGTTTAAAATCGTATGCGATAGTAATTGTTATAACGACAAAAGCCATTACTAAACTTAATAAAATTAGAAAAAAAAATGTTGTTTTTTTCTGAAAGCTAAAACTTGTAATTACATAACGATAATTTCATGAATAAATTATTATTAATAACAGTTGTAAACATACAAAGAAAATCAAATATACCATGATGATAGCATTAGATGTATATAGTAAAGAAAAAAATACAAACAATATGCTAATAAAACATAGAAACCCTATAACAGTTGACATGTAAACATTAACATTTACATAATATCGTTTGATTATTTTACCGAGCAAAAAGCTATTAAATAAGATAATTAAAGGTACCAAAAAAATACTTAATAATAAATTTAGCATAAAACACATTATATAAACAAATAAAATAGCATTTTCGGTTTTGAAAATGCTATTTTATTTGGAGCAGATGACGAGAATCGAACTCGCGTCTCGACCTTGGCAAGGTTGCGTTCTACCATTGAACTACATCTGCAATTCGTATTGAAATATAAAGTATTAGTAAAATTCCCAATATTATATATTTAATACATTCTTTTATCGGTTTTATTAGCTCATTCTTTATAAAGTTCTGCAGATTCTCTAGAATTAATATGAATCATTTTAACTTTTATTTTTGATGGTTTTTTCATCATAAATTGATAGATGGGTTTATCATCAAATCCAATTTCGCTTGTAGCTTTATAATCATTACCAAAATAAACGGTAGGAATTCTAGCTCACGCAATTGCTGCTAAGCACATCGGGCACGGCTCACCAGTAGCGTATAACTCACAATCACTTAAATCAAATCTTTTTAGATGCTTGGCGGCATCACTTATCGCCATCATTTCAGCATGTTTGGTAGGATCATTTGTTTCTAAAACACGATTGTATCCTCTACCAATTATCTTATTTTTGTAGACAATCACAGCCCCAAAAGGACCACCAGCATTTTTACGCATACCAATTTGACCTAAACGATATGCTTCTTTTAAAAATTTATTCATTTGTTTTCTTTCATAGTCCATGAACGTTACAATATTCATAAATTGTAGCATCGGTGCCAACTTTTAGATTATGTTCTGGTTTATCACCAGGAGTTAATCATTTAATAACTCAATCATTATTTGAAAATGCACCAATTCAATTTATAAAATGTTCTGGCAGCATCGGATGTTCTGTACTACCTATTTGAACTTTATAAATAGGTGCATGAGCAATCTGACAATCTTTAACTTTTTCTTTTAGAAAAGGAACATGTTTTTCAACTGATGCATCGGTTGAATTAGCCTTTAATAAAATCATTGGTAGATTACAACAAACTAAATTTTCACTTTCATTTTCTAATTTTAAAACGATATTACCACAAACGTTACATTTATATATTTTTACTTCTTTCATGTTTAAATACCTCACCTAATAATTTTAGTAAAAAATATAAATAGAATAATGTTACTTTATTGTGAAAAATTTACAATGTATTACATTTATATTTTTTTTAAATTCATTTGAAACACATTTACCTCTCCCACACTAAAATTTTTAGTAGGAAACAACTCTCTCTCGTTTCCTCGTAAGTAGTTAGTGTTATTTTCGACCTTTACGAGCATTTTTTAATCAACTCCCTTTTGGTTATACTATTAAATGCGTTTGAGTAAAATAGAAAGATACAAATAAAAGTAGGAGCAATCCTACTTTTTTACGTTATATGTCTGCTAACATTAAATACTAACGATGACAAGATATAATATTCCGTACATGAAAACTTACGATGTAATTGTTATAGGAGCGGGTCATGCTGGATTGGAATCTGCTTTTGCATGTAGTCATCTTAAACATAGAGTAGCTTTAATTACATTAAGTAAAGAATCAATTGCTTTAGTCCCATGCAACCCATCGATTGGCGGCCCGGCTAAAGGTATTGTGACTCGTGAAATAGATGCGTTGGGCGGTATGCAAGCTAAAGCAGCTGATGCTTGTCAATTACAAATGAAATTACTAAACACCTCTAAGGGTGCTGGAGTCTGAGCACTACGCGCACAGATAGATAAAATACAATATCAAAAATGATTTAATGATCAGATTATTAAAGATAAAAATATTGATCTTATTGCGGATGAAGTTAAATCATTAATTTTTAATCAAAAAAAAGTATTAGGTGTTTTTTGCGAGAAAAATAAAATGATTCATGCTAAAAAAATAATTATTACTAGTGGTACCTATATGAATTCCATTACTCATATTGGTAATATATCTCATAATGAAGGACCACAATCATTGAAGAGAAGTGAAACTCTTTCATCTTGTTTAAAATCTATGGGTTTTGAATTAATCCGTTTAAAAACAGGAACACCACCAAGAATCGCAACAGATTCTATAGATTTCTATAAACTTCAAAAAGAGTTGGGAAATAAAGAAAAATTATGTTTTCAATATTTTAATCAAACATATTTACCACTTAATAAACAAGTCCCTTGTTATTTAACATATACAAACCCAAAAACACACGACATCATTCAAGCAAATATTCATTCATCAGCTATGTATTCCGGCAATATTCAAGGCATTGGGCCAAGATATTGTCCAAGCATTGAAGATAAAGTAGTTAGATTTGCCGATAAACTACGCCACCAAGTTTTTGTAGAGCCTGAATCTAAAACGCTCAATACAATGTATTTACAAGGACTTTCTACATCTTTACCTGCTCAAGTGCAAAAAAAGTTTGTACACTCTATTGTAGGATTAGAAAAAGCTAAATTTATTAAATATGGATATGCTATAGAGTATGATACTATTAATCCAATTCAACTTTGACCATCTTTAGAATCAAAAGCATATAAAAATTTATATTTTGCTGGGCAAGTAAACGGAACAAGCGGATATGAGGAAGCGGCTTGTCAAGGGTTAATGGCTGGGGTTAATGCATCGCTTTCCATAAAACATAAATCACCAATAATATTAAAACGAAATGAAGCATATATTGGCGTTCTAATTGATGATTTAGTTACAAAAGGCATCACCGATCCTTATCGGCTATTAACTAGTAGAGCAGAATATAGACTATTATTAAGAAACGATAATGCGGATGACCGTTTATTAAGATACGGCTATAAAATTGGATTAATTTCAAAAAAAAATTATGAAATATATTTGCAGCAATATAAATTAATTCATAAAACAATTAAATTTTTGAAAACTCACTCACTAAGAAGTAAACCGACTTTATTGAAAAAATACGGCAATTCAGCTCATTCTCTTTATGACTTATTAAAAAGGCCTACAATAAGATTAAAAGAATTAATTAAGAATCATAAATTAACTCCATCATCTATAAATAAATTAGAAATTTTGGTTAAATTTGATGGATATATAAAACATCAACAAAAATTTATTCAAAAATTTAATGAATCAGGTAATCTATCATTAAAAAAAATTACAGATTATCATTTACTTAAAAACCTATCATTGGAAGCGAAAGATAAATTAAATAAAATCAAACCATTAACTTTGGATCAGGCCAAAAGAATTAGCGGTATCACATTAACAGATTTAGTAACAATCAAATATTATTTAGAACACCATGAATAAAAAAGAATTTCAAAAATATGTAACTCAAGACTTTCATAATATCAATAAAAGTTTTTTTACCCAGATTGAAATTTATAAAGAATTTTTGCAAAAATATAATCAAAATATTAATTTAACTAGATTAGATAGTAACGATAAGATTTATGCTGATTATTTTTATGAATCTATTATTCCTTATAAGCAAATTAATTTTGATAATATTGTATCCTTTTTGGATATTGGAAGTGGTTCTGGAATACCGGGTGTCGTTCTAAAACTTCTATATCCTCATCTTCAATTAACCATTATTGAATCCAATAATAAAAAATGTATATTCTTAAAAGCACTAAGTAAAATATTGAAAATTCAAATTAAAATTTTGAATCAACGTGCCGAAGATATTAAGGAAAACCAAAGGGAATATTATGATTTGGTGACATCAAGAGCCGTTGCGATGCTACCAATCATTTTAGAAATATCTCTGCCATATCTAAAAATAGACGGTATATGTGTTGAACCAAAATCTTTAAGCGCAGAAAAAGAATCGAAAGATATTAATAAAATAATTTCTGCCCTGGGCTGTCGACTTGAATCTACGAATCAATTTACTTCTATTAATGAAAAAAAACATTTTTTATTTATCATTAAAAAAATATATAAAACCAATAAAAAATATCCAAGAAATTGACAACAAATTATTAAAGGTTTTTGATAATGGCTTATCCAATATCTTTAGTGAGTAATAGTTCTAAAAGTGGTAAAACAACCATAGCTTTGAATATAGCCATATTGTTGGCAAGTAGTAATAAAAAAATATTGTTGTTTAATTTGAAAACGAAAACTCCTTTTTCTAAATTACTAACAAATGTTTTACCATCTAACAATAAAAACATTATCAAACCATTAGTTTTATTCCAATACAACAAAAATTTATCATTAATGTTTTTGGATAATGAAATTAATTTAAAAAAACATGATTGAGAAAAAATAATATCTAAGCAATTTTCTATTTTAGAAAAAAAGTATGACTATATTATTTTTAACGTTGACCATGTTGGAAACACTTTAGTGACAGCGTGCTTAAACATTTCCAGAGAAGTATTTGCTGTTTTTAATAGTAATACATTCACATCCAATGATTTGCAAAAAATATTAACTAATATTAGAAAAATTCAAATATCTAATAACAATATAAAATTAACTACAATCATTTTAAATAATTACAATCAACATTTACATTTAGAATCATTAATGAGTGTTTCTAAATTAACTAATAGCACATACTCTCTTATTACATTACCTTTACAAAATGAATTTTGAGAAATAAATGAACAATCTGTTAAATTTATTAAATACAACAAGTGAAATAACTATACTATTTCTCTTTCTAAAGTCGTGGAACAATTATTAAAAAAATAATATTTTAATTTTAACTTACCGGCGCGAAAGACATTTGAATATTAAATGCATATAAAAAGAAAACAATCGTACATAACACAATAACTACTGTCACCATCATTGATCATACTAAACGATTTTTATATAACCATTTAAATAATCAATTTTTGCCTTGAGCTAAATTAGGATCCACCTTATTCTTCAAGCAATAAATTAATCACCATATGCACAACCCACTAAAAATTGTGAAAAAGCAAGCAACAATTAAAAAAATAATAGATTGTGTGCTCCCATTCCACCCGGCTTGTTCTAACACTGGCTTCACTAATTAATATTTATATTAATTTATTGTCACGCATTACTTTTTCAATTGCAACAATCGCTTCAGCTTCGTCTAAACCTTTAGCCATTACTTCAATTTTACTATTGGATTTAACTCCTAATGCCATTAAATTAATCAACGATTTAGCGTTAGCCTCTCTGCCATCTAAAATAATTTTAATATCGGATTTAAATTTAGTTGCTTCGCCTGTGATTTTACTTGCTGGTCGAGCGTGTAATCCGATGGGATCAATAATTTTTACTTGAATTGTTTTCATGAATTTCCTCTAATAAAGATATAGTGAGTAATATAACACATTTATTAAATATTAGTTTCTAAATTACTTGCACATATTTTTGCTTACTTTTATATCGTTTAATTAATAAATTTCGTTCACAAATATATTTTACTCTAATGGGGTCTAGTGTTTTTAAGTAAAATCTAAATCTCAACGTTTTTAAGTTCTCTTTATATTTTTGCCTTAATAATCTTAACTTAAACTTTGTTTTAATAATCTCTGAAGTATCATCTGTTGTTTTAAGAAATGCTAGTTGTTTTTTTATTTTTTTAAGTTTTTGTATATACATTTTTTTAAGAATGCTTAATTTTTTAATGTATTCTTTATACAATTTATCAGCTTTTACTTGACGCTCTTTTTTAGATATCGGTAAAGTTTGTTTGCTATCTTTTTTGGATAAAAAAACACTATATTTTTTCTTTAATTTTTGTAAATTTAAAAAATATTGTACTCTTAATTGTTTTTTATTTAGATTCATGATGAATCTTATGAACATCAATCTTAATAGATGGGCCCATGGTTGAAGAAATACATATTTTTTGAATATATTCACCTTTAACTGTTGAAGGTCGTTTAGATTGAATGAATTCGACAAGTGCTCTAATATTCGCGGTGATTTTTTCAGCGCTAGCAGATACTTTGCCTATAACCATATGGATGTTGCCATAGGTATCAGTGCGATAGCTCATTTTACCTTTTTTAAATTCTTTAACTGTTTTTATTACATCAGATGTCACTGTTCCAAGCTTTGGATTAGGCATTAAACCTTTGGGGCCTAATATCTTACCTAGTTTAGATAATTCAGGCATGAATTTATTGGTGGTGATGATAACATCAAAATCTAATCAACCGCTTTTAATTTCATCAATTTTATCTTTACCACCAAAAAAATCAATTCTTGTTTCCTTTGCTTGTGCTGCAGTAATTTCATCACTAATTACGAGAATACGAATCTGCTTACCAAAATAATATGGTAAAGCAATTGTGCCCCTTAATTGTTGTTCGGCTCTAGTTGTATCTAAATTTAATTTAATGGCAATATCAATGGAAGAGTCAAACTTAGTAGTAGATGTTTTCTTAGCTAAAGATACTGCTTCATCTAGTGAGTAAAAGGTATTACTATTAACTAAAGCACGGGCAGCATTATATTTTTTGTTTTTGGCCATATTATTTGCTCCCCTCTTTTGCAGTTTTGCGCGGAGAAAGATCAACACCTTCAATTTTTACACCCATTTGTTTGGCGGTGCCTGCTACCATGCGTAATGCTGCCTCTTCATCATAAGCATTTAAATCTACTAATTTATATTTAGCAATTTCTAAAGCTTGTTCTTTAGAAATTGTAGCCACATGATCAGTTATTTGGTTTTTACCAGCTGTTTCTAATTTAGCAGCCTTTTTAATCATTACACTAGTTGGCGATGTTTTAGTGATAAACGTGAACGATTTATCACTAAAAGCTGTGATGACGCATGGTACAACTTCACCATTGCGAGTCTTTGTTTTATCATTAAATTGCTTAGTGAACTCGCCCATATTAATGCCAATAGATGCTAATGCAGGTCCTGGTTTAGCTTGACCACCAATTAATTGAATTTTTGCAATTCTAACTATTTCTTTTTTTGCAGCCACAAGTATACCTCCTAATGTTTTGTTGTATCTCTACGTGGTCTAACGGGTTATGCATCCTTCCACATGCTGACAGTGCCTTATTTTTTAAAGGACATTAATTATAACAATAGGTCTATGTTTGTCAAATGAAAATATTACTCTTTTTCTAATAAATTGTCGCGTAAAGTAGCACCTTCGTGTTCTAATTCATTTTTAGCATTTTTGGACTCTTCAATTGTTTTGTCAACTTCTTCCAAAAATGCAGGATTATCAGTTTCAATGTATTGTATTTTTTTTAAAATTTGTGTATTTGTGTGGGTTAGTTGTTTAGCTTTGTTGGTCAATGTACCTAAAGTTTTAATGTACTCTAATCAATGCTTATGGACTTTATGGAAATCTAAAAATACTTTACTGATTTGCTCTTTAATCTTTTCAATATTTTTAGATAATGTTTTATCTCGTTCATTGACTAAAAATAATTTAAGCATTGTAATAATTGTAGTAGGCGAACATAGAAATACATGATACTCGTTTGCGCTTATTAAAATATCGTCGCTGTATCAAGCCACAATGTCGGCAAACATGCCTTCAGAAGGAATGAAAACGAGTACATTATCGATATGTTCAGAAGGGTTAAGATATTTAGCAACTTCTTTAAACTTATTAATAATATCTCGCTTGAATAAGAGTTTAGCTTGGTTCACTTCAACTTCTACTTTAGACTCATAAATTTTCCGATAGTTATCCAACGGAAATTTAGAGTCAATCGGGACAAAGTGATCACCTATTTTAATCAAGTAATCCACTATTGTTCCATCTTTAAATGCGTGTTGAGACTGAACAAAATCGGTGTTCTTGCCAAAAATATCATCCAGAATAACTTTTAGCTGAATCTCACCGATATTACCACGATTTTTATTATGTTTATAAATATCACTAATGCCTTTTATCTCATTAGAAATAGTAGGAATATTCTGTGTAGTTTTATGTATATTTTCCAAATTCACTTTAATTTCGTTATTGTATTTATTTAAATCTTTTTGATATTTATCTAAGGTTTCAATTTTTTCAGATAAAAGAGTCATCTTAGTTGCTGAGTCTAGCCCAGATTTATTAATCGTTTCATTCAAAGTGTTATATGTTTTTTGCATTAATTCCAATTGCGCTTCTAAACGTTGATTTTGAGCCATAATATTTTCTAATTTAGTTTTGGCTTCAGCATCATTATTAGCCTGTCGTTTTGATGATGGTTTGACGAAAAATAAAATTAAAAGACTAGTTACTGCCAATAACAACACTATAACAATTACTATCAATACAATATCTAAAGCGCTACTCATAAATAGTTAATCTTAACATAAATCACTTTGATAAACACAAGTAAAAAGGCTTAATCTAATTCTAATTTCGTTTTTCTTACTTTTAAAAATATATATTTACTCTCTCTACTTATTTAATATACATAAAAATAGAAATTTGCTTATTTTTCTTTTTAATTTAAACGATTCGTTAATGAATGTTTTATTTAATGTTGCAATTGTAATTGGAATTTATAAAATTAATTAATCTACAGCTAAACCCCGACTTTTTTAGCAATTTTCATTACTAAATCGCTTAATGTATCAAACTTATTATTAACTTCTTGTTTGAAGATTAGCATTTCTTGCTTCACCTCGTTAATTTTAGCATTAACATGCTCAATCTTTGCGTCTACATATTCAATCTTTGCGTCTACATATTCAACCGTAGCATATTTAGGTCTCTTATCGCCTACTTTTGCCAATTCAACTTGACCGTTATCTTTATCGTCTCTTTTCACAACACTATAATTATACAACACGCTTTTCCCCTTAACATTCGCCATAATTTCGCCTTGCTTACTTTTTTAAAATATATATTCACTCTCTACTTATTTAATACAGACAAAAATAAAAATTTACTTATTTTTTTATTTATGTTTCGGTTTGAACAAACGTTTTTAAGCTTGAGTCTTTGCTAATTCAGTCATGTTAGCCTAACTTTTTAAGAATTCAATTAACGGCATTTCTTAATTTAAAAATGTTTTTGTTGACTTCGTTAAATTTATTATTAACATCTTGTTTGAAGATTAGCATTTCTTGCTTCACCTCGTTAATTTTAGCATCCACATGCTCACCCATAGCATATTTAGGCTCCAACTGGGTTTGAAGCAATAGCTAATTCTCTAAAAAATAATTATTCAAATCTAAGTAATTAAACAATCTCAACTTATTAATTTTGCCTACTCTTGTGTAAAGAACGGGTGCGAACTTTCCAATTACAAATTGCTTAGGACTTTTTCCCTGTTCTTTTAGAAACGACTATTTAAAAATTGTTTTTGTTTATAATACTCCCATGGTTCAATCAACTAATATAAATGATACCGGTATTACCATCTTAATTGTTGTTGGTTGTGTTGCTTTATTTTTTCTATTATTTGCTTTGATTTATATGATTATCGCTTATCGTAAAATAGGTATTGTCGCTAAAAAATTAGATTATCTTGTCGAAGATCTCACTTATAAATCAGAAATCCTAACGCCTACAGTTGATGCTATTGCTAAAATAGCTAATTTTATTGATTTATTTGAATCTTTAATTAATCAGAATACAGATGCTTTAAAGCATTATGTGTCTAAAAATAAAGAAACTACTACTAAATTTATCGGCAAATTAAAAGACATCATTGGCAAGGATAAATAGAGTATTATGGGTATCGCGAAAAAACTTGCCTTTGCTAGTGTCGTTTATATAACCTATCAATTGCTTACTCAAAAAAAATATGAACACTTGCGTAAAACAATTTTTAACGAATATAAAAAAAATAAATCTAACATTTTAGACACTTTAGATAGCGTTCATACATATTTGACTATCCCCAAAGAAATGCCTGATGAAACTGTTCGCATTAAAATTGATCAAGAAATTGAACTTCTCAAAGAAAAAATTCGTGATTTAAATGTTACTAAATTAGCTAATGGTGCAAGTCAAATTATTGAAGGTATTAATGACAGCATTAGTAAAACACTTCTTAATAAAAAGAAACAAAAATAAAGATGCACGATAAATTAATCATAAAAGGGGCGCGTGAAAATAACCTCAAGAATATCAATCTTGAAATTCCTAAAAACAAACTTGTAGTTATTACTGGTTTATCTGGCTCTGGCAAATCTTCATTAGCTTTTGACACCATTTATGCTGAAGGGCAAAGAAGATATTTGGAATCATTGTCTTCGTATGCAAGACAATTTTTAGGTGGTAATGAAAAACCAGATGTTGATTTAATTGACGGTTTGTCACCTGCCATTAGCATTGATCAAAAATCAACATCTCATAATCCACGTTCTACAGTAGGTACAGTTACAGAAATTTATGATTATTTAAGAGTGTTATTTGCTAGAATCGGAACACCTTATTGTCCTAATGGACATGGTATAATTGAAACCCTAACTACCAAACAAATTCTCAATAAAATTATTGAAAATTTTAAAGATGGTGATAAATTGCAAATTCTCTCTCCTTTTATGCACCGACAGAAAGGTACTTTTAAAACTGAATTAGAAAAACTGAAAGCTGATGGTTTTTTAAGAATTAGAATAGATGGGCACCAATATTCATTAGATGAAAATATTACATTAGAAAAAAACAAATTTCATAATTTAGACATTGTTGTTGACCGAATTATTGCGCACAATGATCATGAAACAAAAAGTCGCATTAACGATGCTTTAGAAACAGCTATTAAATATGGCGAAGGTAAAGTGGTTATAGTTAATGGCGAACAGGAAACGCTCTATTCCCAATCGCATTCATGTAAAGTATGTGGTTTTACTATTCCTGAAATGGAACCACGCCTATTTTCTTTTAATTCTCCGTTAGGCGCTTGTGAACATTGTAAAGGTTTGGGTTTTACTTATGAGCCTGATGAAAATAAAATGATACCTGATAAATCATTATCCATTAATGATGGAGGAATTGATTATTTTAAAAATACTGTGAACACAACTTCCATTGATTGACAAAAATTTAATGTGATGTTAACTCATTATAAAGTCGACAAAAATAAGCAGCTTGGCAAATTTACTAAAAATGAATTAGATCTAATCATGTATGGTTCACAAGAACCTATCAATATTGAGTTACATTCTAGTAGTGGTAATTCTTATAAGAAATATGATTATGTAGAAGGTGTGCTAGAACTTGTGAAACGACGTCATCTTGAAACAACTTCAGAAATGGCTAGACAATATTATTCAAAATATATGTCTGAAAAAGTATGTGAAGTATGTCATGGTAAGAAATTATCGGCAGCAGCTCTAGCCGTTAAAATTAATAATAAAGATATTATTGAAGTAACTAAATTACCAATTCGAAATGCAATTAATTTTTTATTAGAATTAAATTTGACAGAACAGCAACAACAAATCGCTAAATTAGCATTGAAAGAAATTATTGATCGTTTATCATTCCTGGATAATGTCGGTTTAAATTATTTAACATTATCACGAAGTGCTGCCACTTTATCAGGTGGGGAATCACAACGTATTCGCTTAGCCACACAAATCGGTTCGTCTTTGACTGGCATACTATATGTTCTTGACGAACCATCTATTGGTTTACATCAAAAAGATAATGGACAATTAATTAAAACTTTAAAGAAGATGCGAGATTTAGGTAATACTTTAATTGTAGTAGAGCATGATGAAGACACTATGCTTAGTAGTGATTATTTAATTGACATTGGCCCAGGTGCCGGTGAGGCTGGCGGTAAAATAGTAGCTACAGGTACACCAAAAGAAGTTATGCGAAACCCTGATTCATTAACAGGTAAATATTTAAATGGCGCTCTAAGTATCCCTATACCGAAGGTCAGACGTAGCGGTAACGGACAAAAGATTATTCTTAAAGGTGCAAATGCACATAATTTAAAAAATTTAGAAGTCACATTCCCTCTCGGCAAACTAATCGTGGTTACAGGCGTTTCTGGTAGTGGTAAATCTACACTCATTAATGAAACGTTGGCTAAAAATATCCAAAAAATATTATTTAGTCCTTTCACTAATGCTCCAACAATTAAATCAATAGTTGGTATTAATAACTTAGACAAGCTTATTATGGTTTCTCAAGAACCAATCGGTCGTACACCACGTAGTAACCCGGCAACTTACGTTGGTGTATTTGATGATATTCGAGAATTGTTTGCTCAACATCCTGAAGCAAAAGCTAGAGGATATACTAAAGGTAGATTTTCTTTTAATGTACCTGGAGGACGTTGTGAAAAATGTTGGGGTGATGGTGTAATTCGTATCGAGATGCATTTTTTACCAGATGTGTATATTACATGTAGCGAATGTAATGGTAAAAAATATAACGATGAAACTTTATCCATCAAATATAAAGGTAAGTCTATTTATGATGTCTTAGAAATGAGCGTCTTACAAGCATTAGAATTCTTCAAGAACATTCCTAATATTCGTCATAAATTAGAACTAATGAATGATGTCGGTTTAGGTTATATAAAATTAGGCACCCCTGCTACTAATTTATCTGGCGGAGAGGCACAACGAATTAAACTAGCTAAATTTTTGCAGAAACGAGCATCTAATAATACTTTATTAATTTTAGATGAACCAACAACAGGTTTGCACACACATGATATTGGTAATTTAATCAAAGTATTAAACCGTATTGTCAATCATGGCGCAACTGTTATCGTAATTGAACATAATTTTGAATTAATTAAATGTGCAGATCACATTATTGATTTAGGCCCAGAAGGCGGCGAACTAGGAGGACAAATAATTGCTACTGGTACCCCAGAACAAATAATCTCAAAATCAGATATATCTTACACCGCTGCGTATTTAAAAAAATATTTAAAAAAACATAATTAGATATAACTATATGTGACTAAACTTTCTGATTCTTGAGATTACATGATAGATTATTACTGATTTATAATTGCTATTATTGGCATTGTTATGAATATGCTGTGCGCAATATGCGGCATACATTATTCTTCAGTCATAACAACATTTCCATTTATATAAAGATATTATCCGCCACGCAAAGGCATGTGGTTTTTTGAATGTTATAGGCACCGTTCTAATACTTGTTGATGCTGGAATTAATAGCGCAAGTACTGGAAATGATATCGTCCTAGTTTTCTTGAAGCGCTACCAATTGACCTTCCCCTTTTACTAACTATTCATTTACTATGTAAAAAGATATGTAACTAAGTTTTAGACCTCTTAGTTTAAACAAATAGGATTTTTAGAAATTTATTCATATTTAAATAAATTTACAATAATACAAGAGCCGTTACAACATCGGTTTCGAACCGTGTCAGGCCAGAAATGGAGCAGCACTAAGATACAACTGGTGTGTGTAATGGCTTTTTTATTGCCTTATTTTAGAAGGTTCAATAATTATTTTTTTAGCTCAATTTATTTCTTCTTTAGTTGGTTCCTTAACACCTATTAAGTTATTTTTTATATGTAATTGTTTATATTTTTGTAGTCCTAAACGATGATAAGGAAGTAATTCAAATCTATCCATACATTTTAATGATTTTAAAAAATGGGCTAGAGAATTTAAATCTTCATAACTATTGGTGTAATTATTAGGAACTAATACATAACGTACTCAATATTTTTGCTTATTCTTATCTAAAAATTTAATTAACGATAATTCATTCAAATTATTAGCACCGGTTATTTGTTTGTGTTTTTTTAAATTCATTTGCTTAATATCCACAATTCATAAAGGTTTATGTTTAATAAGTTTTTTATAAAAAGATAAATTAGATTTAGAGAATGTGGCTCCTGAAGTATCTAAAGCCAAATTAATTTTTTGTTTCTTACATAATTTCGCTAAGGTTAAACAAAAGTCTTGATGAATTAACGGCTCACCACCGCTCATTGTTATGCCGCCATCGTTTTGATAAAATTTATGGTTTTTCAAATACAACTGTATCACTTCTTCTGGCGTAATCCTCATAGAACTCTTAAGTGTTCAAGATTCAGGGTTGTGGCAATACAAACAACGTAATATGCAACCTTGCAAAAATATAACTAAACGAGTGCCAGGCCCATCTAATGTACCAAATGTTTCAATTTTAAAATATGGGGCCGAATTATTCATGCCTTATATGTATACAATATTTTTTATCTATTGCATCGTCTCTAAATTAATCTTAGATTCACTATTTAAAAATGTTTATGAAATGTGCGTTGAATAATATCGTTTTGTTGATCTTTTGATAGTTTTATAAAATTTACAGCATAACCACTAATACGCACTGTTAATTGGGGATATTTTTCCGGATGTTTTTGAGCATCTATTAATGTGTCTCGTGTTAAAATATTAACATTTAAATGATGTGCCCCTTTATCAAAATATCCATCTAATAAATTCACTAAATTTTCTTGTTGTTTCTTATTTACCATAATTACCTACTTTCCTCTTTTTAATTTTTTGTACTTTATCAACATCAATAATATCATCATGAGTAATGATATATTCATCTGGTTTGCCTAATGCTCCAGGCACTATACTAAAAGTATTAGATATCCCATCAGCTGCATGTTTAAAAGGAATTTTAGCTACAGAAGCTAATGAAGCAATTGCACCTTTTTCGTCACGCCCATGCATCGGATTAGCACCTGGTGCAAATGGTTCTCCCCTTTTTCGTCCATCCGGCGTTGCCCCAGTGTTACGACCATACATAACATTGGAAGTAATCGTTAACACTGATGTAGTCAACTCAGATAAACGATATGTCCCATGGCGTCTTAGCATATTCACAAATAACCTTAGAGTATCTTGAGCTAATCCATCTACACGATCATCATCATTACCGTATTTAGGATATTTTCCTTCTACGCGATAATCAATAGCGATATATCGATTTGTATTAGGAATTTGTTTTCATATAGGATAAACCTTCGCATATTTTATAGCAGATAATGAATCAGCTACCACTGATAATCCAGCAATCCCTGTTGCAAAAAAACGATGAATATGAAAATCGTATAAAGCCATTTGACCTGCTTCATAATAATATTTATCATGCATGTAGTGAATAATATTTAATGTCTTTATGTATAAAGATGCTAACCAACGTAAAACTACTAAGTAACGATCTCAAATTTCTTGAAAATCTAATGGCTTAGTTAAATCCAATTGCCCTTGGCGCGGACCAATTTGATATTCTGGATGAATTTCATCATACCCACCATTGATGGCGTATAAAAGTGCTTTAGCTAAATTAGCTCGTGCACCAAAAAATTGCATTTGCTTACCGATTTTCATTGGCGAAACACAACAAGCAATACCATAATCGTCACCGTGTGTCACGCGCATTAAGTCGTCTGATTCATATTGAATAGATGAATAAAGAATTGAATATTTAGCGCAAAATTCTTTAAATTTTCGAGGCAAATTCCTAGACCATAAAATAGTTAGATTAGGTTCTGGTGCTGGGCCCATATTTGCTAATGTATGTAACATACGAAAGGATGTCTTAGTTACTAATGTACGCCCATCTATACCCATACCACCAATGGATTCCGTAGCTCAAATCGGATCACCTGCAAATATATCGTTATACTCAGGCGTTCTTATAAAACGCACAATTCTTAACTTCATTACAAGATGATCAATTAATTCTTGAGCTCCGCTTTCAGTAATTAATTTTTTCTTTAAATCTCGTTGAATATAAATATCTAAAAAAGTAGAAATACGACCAATAGACATAGCTGCACCATTTTGGTCTTTTATAGCAGCTAAATATCCATAATAAGTCCATTGCACTGCTTCTTGCGCATTTTTAGCGGGTAATGAAATATTATGCCCATAAACACTAGCCATACGTTTCATGGCTTCCAGTGCTCTAATTTGATCTGATGATTCTTCTCGTAAACGGATTACACTATCATTCATATCGTATGGAATAAGATTACGTGTAGCTTTTTTCTCAGCAATTAAATAATCAATTCCATATAAGGCAATTCTTCGGTAATCACCAATAATCCTGCCACGCGAATAAGCATCAGGCAACCCGGTAATAATATGTAAGTGACGTGCTTTACGCATTTCTTCTGTATATGCATCAAATACGCCTTGGTTGTGTGTTTTACGATATTTGGTGTAAATTTCATCGATGTGCGGATCAGTTTTAAACCCAAATGCCTTAGCAGCTTCTTGAGCCATTCGAACGCCACCAATTGGCATGTATGCTCGTTTTAAAGGGACATCAGTTTGTACACCAACAATTTTTTCTAATTTTTTATCTATATATCCTGGGCCATAAGCATCAATAAAAGATACTCTTGGGTCCATATCTAAAACACCACCGCGCTTTCTTTCTTCATCCATTAATTTCAATATTTTATTCCAAAGGGTTTTTGTATTTTTGGTGGGCGGAACTAAAAAAGATTCATCACCTACATATGGAGAGTAATTAGTTTGAATAAAATTACGTACATCAATTTCGTCACACCAAAAACCAGAAGTAAAACCTTCTCATTCTTTAAATCATTTTTTTATCATAATGCCTCACCACCCATCTAACTAAAATGTGTATTAATTTGATTAAATATATTAGGATTATATTCGTAAAAAATAAATGCTTATGTTTACTAGAAAAAATACCATAAAAGTTTTAGTTGGAAATATTCAAATAGGTCAACAAAATAAGATTGTAATACAATCTATGACGAATATTAAAACCAGTAATTGAAAAGTTGTAATTCGCCAGATTAATGATCTTACTACTAATGGTGCAGAACTAGTTAGAGTCTCTTTACTTGATAAAGATGATGTGATGGCACTAAAACATATTATTCAATATGCCCCATGCCCTATAATTGCAGATGTTCATTACAACAGTAATTTTGCTATTGCTGCTATTAAAAGTGGAGCAGCTAAAATCCGCATTAATCCGAGTAATATTAGTCACGATAGATTAAAAGAAATAGTTGATTGTGCTAAAAAATATAATACTGCCATTCGTATTGGTTTTAATCAAGGTTCTAAATCTAATAATTACAAAAATCCAGATGACATGGTTAATAGTGCCATACAATTAATCAAACAATTTGAAAAATGACATTTTTATAAAATTATTGTAAGTTTGAAATCATCTGATTCATCATTGGTAACTCGTTTATATGAATTAGCGGCTCATAAAATCAAATATCCTTTACATATTGGTGTTACTGAAGCCGGTACACATGATACTGCTATTATTAAAAGCGTCTTAGGTTTATCGCCTTTATTAAATAAAGGTATAGGGGATACTATGCGTATTTCAATAACAGGCAATCCACTAGTTGAGCCTGTTGTTACTAAAAAAATATTACATGCTTTAAATCTTTATCCTAATCTACCTAATGTCATATCGTGCCCTACTTGTGGTAGGCTCCAGTGAGATTTATTGTCATTAACAAATCAAGTAGAAAAATACATCGCAACTATCAATAAACCAATAACAATTGCTATTATGGGGTGTGCTGTTAATGGTATCGGCGAATGTGAACACGCTGATATCGGTGTATATGGTAGCCAAAATAAATTATTTGTTTACGCAAAGGGCAAACATATTAAAACTATTCCTATTAGAAACGGATTTTCAGAAATAAAAAAATTAATTAAATAAAAAAATTACAACTTGTGATGTTCGTGTTTTATCGCTGCATTAATAAATGCCATAAACACAGAGTCCGGTTTACCTGGTCATGAATTAAATTCAGGGTGGAACTGCACACAAAAAAAGAAGGGATGAGAAGGTATTTCAGCTATCTCTACAGTTTTTTCTTTATCATTTGAAAAAGCAGTAAATTTATAACCAGCTTTTTCAAAGATAGGAATATATTGATTATTAAATTCTCAACGATGACGATGCCTTTCAGCAATCATATCCGTTTTATATATTTTGTAAGCTAACGAATTTTTATCGGTAATTACACATTGTTGTTCACCTAAACGCATACGTCCATTTATATAATCAAATATTTTAAATTCAGTATTAGGATCCACTTCAGTAGTATTAGCATTTTTTAAATCTAATACATTGCGCGCAAATTCTATTGTCGCTACTTGCATACCATAGCAAATACCTAAATATGGAATATTATTTTCACGGGCATATTTAATTGCTTTTAATTTGCCTTCCATCCCACGCCCGCCAAAACCGCCGGGCACTAAAATCGCGTGGCATCCCCTAAAAATACTCTTGAGATTAATCCCTGGTTTTTCTAAAATCTCTGAATTAATTCATTCTATTTTAATGTTGCGATTGTATTCTCAAGATGCTAATTTTAAAGATTCAACAAGTGAATAATATGAATCATGTAAATCATTATATTTACCTACCATGGCAATTTTAATTTTTGTCTTAATATTTTTAATCTTATTAACATAACGATTTCATTTATTAATATTTTGGTTTGATTTTGTTGATAAACCAAAATAACTATAAATTGATTTATGAATACCTTGTTTGTATAGCTCAGTTGGTAAAAAATAAACTGAAGGTAAATTTAATGATTTAAAAATATTTTGAATTGATACGTGGCAAAGCATAGCGATTTTTTCAACCGTACTTTTATCTACAACTACATCGCTTCGTAATACCAGCATCGCCGGTACCACACCCATATTACCAATGGTTTTTACAGCATGCTGTGTTGGTTTAGTTTTTAATTCACCACTTGTAATAACTTTAATAAGTGGAGAACATAATATGAATAACACATCATCTCTACCATATTCACCACGGAACTGACCTAATGCCTCTACAAAAGGAATGGACTCAATATCTCCAACGGTACCACCAACTTCAATAATTAAAAAATCGGGTGTCTCAATTTCTATAATATTGTAAATTTTACTTTTAATTTGATCAGTAACATGTGGGATGGTTTGGACAGTTTTACCGTTATATCCGCCAGCACGTTCTTTTTCAATTATTTCTTTATATATACGCCCGCTAGTAACCGTTGATAGCCTAGTTATCTTACGTCCTAAAAATCTTTCATAACTACCCAAGTCTAAGTCGGTTTCACCACCATCTTGAGTTACAAACACTTCTCCGTGTTGTAATGGACTTAATGTACCGGGATCAACATTTAAGTAAGGATCAAATTTCATCATAGAAACTTTATTACCTAATTCAGTTAATATTCTAGCAATTGATGAAGCTACAATACCTTTCCCTAAAGAACTATATACACCACCAAAAACTACTATGACCTTTGTCTTCATCTACAATCGCCTAACTGAACCTTATTATATAAAAAACTATTTTAATTTGTGCTACACCACTCCATAATTTAGAATCGAGGATTTAATATAGATTATCGAGATGCGAGCTTACCAACTTTTTTCCAGATTATCTAAGCGTGTATTGATAGTTCTAATTGCAGACAGAATTTACAATAGTAATTCATGATGGGTTGAAACCTTAATAGATTTCACTTGATGGAAATAACCAGTCTTATCTTTTTTTGACTTATTTAAGATTATTTCGTTTAAATACATCTCGGACATATTGATGGAATTCATCTTGTTTATCTAAACGTGTGTTGATAGTTCTAACTTCAGACACAATCTGTAACAACAATTCGTGATCGGTTGAAACCTTAATAGATTTCACTTGATGGAAAGAACCGGTCTTATCTTTTTTAAGATTAAAACTAGCAAATTCCACTTTACGAACTACTTTTTTCATGTGAGTATTATACAAGCGTCTGAACCATTTATATTTTTTCTACAATATAAGCGAAGCTTATTTTAATTAATATTTTTTTAATATTGGTTTATCTTTCACTATGTGATGGTGGCGGCATCTTGCAGTATATACTTCTACATCGCCAACTTTAATAACTGGCGAATAATAACTCGCGGGCGAACCGTCAATTATTCTTTGTGTGCGCGTACCGGGAGCTCCACATTCTGTACAAATAGCAGTTAACTTAGTAATTTTTTCAGCATAAGCCATTACAGTTAATAAGGATTTAAAAGGTTCGCCTCTAAAATCTAAATCTAATCCTGCCACATAAATAATTTTCCCATTGTTAGCTAATAATTCGCAAACTCTACCTAGTTCTTCATCAAAAAATTGAGCTTCGTCAATACCAATAACAGAAACATCATTTTTATTCATTTTTAGATATTCAATTATTTCACATGAAGATTTCACAGTAATCGCATGGTTTACTCTGCCATCACGAGATTTTACTGTTTTATAAGTTCTGGTGTCGATTTTGGGTTTAAATAAGACAAAATCTACATCAGCATATTTAAGTCTATTAAGACGACGCAATAATTCTTCAGACTTACCTGAAAACATTGGCCCACAAATAACTTCAATTCATCCTTTTGGAGTGGTAAATGCATTAGCTTTAGACATATTTAACCTCGTTTAATTGTACGCACACGGTCATTACCCACCGATATATATGTGATAGGGGTAACAAGAGATTTAGATAAAAAATTAATATAAGTTTGTGCATTCTTGGGCAACTTATTAAATGAATTAATTTTGGTAATATCTTCTTTCCACCCTTTGAATGTTTTATAAATTGGTTTGCATTTAGCATATTCATTATTGTTAGGCAATATTTCACTAATTATTTTATTTTCATATTTATATGCAATGCATATTTTGATTTCTTTTAATCCACTTAATACATCTAGTAATGTTAAGGCTATCTCTGTTGTGCCGACAACATTGATGGCATATTTTAACATTACTAAATCCAATCAACCAATTCGTCTTGGTCTTTTCGTTACAGTCCCATATTCGCTGCCACGATCACGGATATAATCAGCAGTCTCACCAAATATCTCTGCAACAAAAGGGCCCTCACCAACTCTAGATGTATAAGCTTTCACAATGCTTAAAACCGAATTTATTTTAGTCATACTAATACCAGTACCGCTTGATACGCCAGCCACTGTAGAAGAGGAAGTTACATATGGATAAGTACCCATATCAATATCTAGAAATGTGCCTTGCGCTCCTTCAAATAAAATCTTTTTACCTTTACGATATGCATCATTCAGTAAATCAATAGTGTTGCTAATATATGGTTTTATTTGTTGCCCCAATGCATAATATTCATTAACTAAACGTTCCACATCTTGTGTAGAAAAACCAATATGTGGTAATAAATGTCTTTTAGTTTGGAAAGAAAGTTTAATTTTATTTCTTAATTCGTTTTTGTCTAATAAATCAGAAGTACGAATACCGACTCTTTGGATTTTGTCGGCGTAACATGGCCCAATACCACATAAAGTAGTCCCTACTTTTTGCTCACCCTTTAAATCTTCATAATATTTATCTATGGCAATATGATAATCTGTAATGACATGTGCTCGATTTGAAATAAATAATCGATTTTTTACATCAAATTTATTTTCTTTTAAATATTTGATTTCTTTAATTAATGTTTTAGGGTTAACTACTACACCATGACCAATCACTGTTTTTTTGAATGGTTTAAAAATACCTGATGGTATTAAACGTAATTTATATTTAGTGCCATTAATAACTATGGAATGCCCAGCATTGTCACCACCTTGAAAACGAACAATGTAATCATATTCGTCGGCTAAAATGTCTGTAAATTTTCCTTTACCTTCATCTCCATATTGAGAACCGATGATTAACATGCATTGTTTGTTTGTCATAATATTTCTTTCTAATTTAAAAAACGTTTTCTATTAACAGGAGTGGTTTTAGAATGTTTTGGTTCAGGATCACAAAGTGTGTCAACTACATGTGTTTGACTCTCATCCATTAAGTAAATATAAGTATTGCATCTTATTAATACTTCGTCTACTTTATATAAGTTATGTTCCATAGACTTAATCATTGATGGCGATTTAGTAGCATCAACTTTTTTAATAATTTTGTTTGTGTGACTAATATATAGTTTAACATCTTTACAATATTGTGACAGGGAATGAACAATTTGTCTAAAATCTTTGATTAATAATCGTTTAGTTTCGTTGTCTTTTTTTAATGATGGTCTTAATTCCCATATTAAAAAACGATTAAGGAAACTACGATAAGATTCAAATAATAATTTTAATTGGATTTCAATGATTTCCAATTTATGCAAGATTTCAGGCATAGTTATATAAGATTTTATTTCCATCTGATTTTAGACATTGAAGCGGAAATGACAAACATCTCCATCTTGCATTATGTATTCCTTCCCTTCAATTCTTAGTTTACCATTTTCTTTAACAACTACTTCACTTTTATATGATAACAAATCGCGATAATCTATTACCTCTACTTTAATAAAACCCTTTTCAAAATCAGAGTGAATAATTCCAGCGCACCGTGGAGCAGTCATGCCGTTCACAAATGTTCATGCCTTAACTTCTTGAATTCCAAAAGTAAAGTAGGTGGATAAATTTAGTAATTTATATGTTGTGTAAATCAATCGATCCAGCCCTGATTGTTTCATATTTAAATCTTGCATAAATATTTGTTTATCTTGATTAGGTAATCGAGAAATTTCATATTCGATATTAGCAGAAATAGCAATTAATTGATCTTGTGTATTTTTTGATACAAATTCTTGCAATTTCTGATAATGGATATTTTGTTCTGCGTTGCCAGCATCATGCTCACTAATATTAGCCACATATAAAATTGGTTTCATTGTTAGTAAATTATAATTTTTGATCATTTGTTTTTCTTCTTCATTCATGGAAACCGTCTTGACAAATTGTCCGTTCTTAAGTACTTGCATAATATTACGACATAATTTTTCTTCAACTGCAGCATGTTTATCACCTGATTTAGCTTTAACCACAATGCGTGAAAAGCGTTTTTCAACTACTTCTCAATCCGCTAAAATTAATTCGTAATTAATTATTTCAATATCACGAATGGGATCAATGTTCTCGTAAGAATGCACAATATTTTTATCTTCAAAACAACGCACAACATGGCAAATTGCATCTACATCACGAATGTTTGATAAGAATTTATTACCTAATCCTTCACCTTGACTAGCGCCTTTGACTAAACCAGCAATATCAACAAATGTGCATATGGCTGGTGTTGTTTTATTAGGATTAATTAAATTAGCTAAATCATATAAACGTTGATCAGGCACCTTAACAACTCCTACATTTGGTTCAATAGTTGCAAAAGGATAATTAGCTGCTAAAACAGATGAATTGGTAATTGTGTTAAATAATGTAGATTTCCCTACATTAGGTAAACCAATTATTCCCGCTGATAATGCCATGTTGTGCTATATATCGCTTATATAAAATGTTTATTATGCCTTACCAAGGCTGCCAAATATTTTAAATTTTTCAATACATTTATTTTTGATAGCTTCTACACCTGGTTTTAATAATTTACGTGGATCAAAACCTTTAACTTTAGTATCTTGGTCTTTATTAGCTTCAATGTATTTGCGGGTAGCTTCTGCAAATACTAATTGGCATTCTGTATTTACATTAACTTTGCTCACCCCCATACTAATAGCTTTTTGTACCATTACATCTGGAATGCCCGTCCCACCATGCAGTACTAATGGAATATTATTAGTTGCATTATGAATTTCTTGAAGCCTAGTAAAGTTAAGTCCAGTTCAATCAGATGGATATATACCATGAATGTTACCTATACCAGCAGCTAAACAAGAAATTGATAACCCGCTCATAATGCGGCATTGTTCAACATCTGCTAGTTCTCCGCCAGATTTTTTACCATCTTCTTCGCCACCAATAGCACCAACTTCTACTTCTACCGAAACATTTTGTTTCTTAGCTAAGTCAATAATTTCCTGAGTCTGTTTAAGGTTTTCTTCAAAAGATAAATGTGATCCATCATACATGATGGAACTAAAACCTGCAGCCAATGCCGCTTTAGCTCCTTCAAAAGTACCATGATCTAAATGTAAGGCTACAGGTTGTGTAATATTCATAGTGTCTAAAACATTATTAACCATATCAGTGACATTTTTAAAGCCACACATATATTTAGCTGCGCCTTCTGATACACCTAAGATAATAGGTGTATTAGTTTCTTGCACTGCTGCTAACACAGCTTTAATTCATTCTAAATTATTAATGTTAATTTGGGCTACAGCATAATGATTGTCATGAGCTTTTTTTAACATCTCTATCATATTTACTAATCTTGATTGGCTCATAAATTATTCTTCACTTTCATCATCATTTTTAACTTTTTCTAAGGTAGATTTAACTTCCATATCTTCTTCCTCTTCTTCAGATAATTTCTTTTCGTCTTCAATTTTTTCTTCATCTTCAGCAATATCTGAAATAGGTGGTACATATCCTTCTTCTGCTACATCAGTATTAAAATCATAAAGAGCATTTTGAAAATCAGCAATTTCTTCTTGAGTAGCAAACTCACGTAACATTCATTTTTTGTTACCAGTATAAACAAAACGAGCATCTTGTAATAAATCTGTGTATACAACACCTACATTTTCCTTTTGTTCGTCTTTGGATAACTTACCATTCTTAACGATTTTTTTTCAAACATCGTTAAATGTAAATGGTTTATTATTCAATTCAGTTTTTACTAAATGATAAATCTGGTCAATAAATTGTTGCTTTGTCATATGTTCCTTTGAGAGAAATGAAAATTATTGCTTAAGATTATATAGTAAATGAATGTTTAGATTAAATAGAGTTGTGTCGCCAATTACAGAAATCTAAGTGAACCTACGGTTTAAATTATTCCCGGTGAATAGTTACATAGAGTTTGCTAAGTAGATAAAAAGCAGTTAATGAGTGGTTTTTCACAAAACGTTGTTGCGATTCCGATTAATAATTCATAAGTTTATGTAATAATGTTTAATATGTATTTAATAGGACAAGGTAACGATACACATGAATTAACTGAAATGAGAAATGCCGTCATTAAGTTAGGCAGTTATTCTATCAAAACTAATTGACGCATCATTTCTCATTCTGATGGTGATATTGTTTTACATTCAATTGCCAATGCTATTTTAGGATCTTTACAACTAGGCGATATTGGTTTATATTTTAAAGATACTGACTATCGTTGTAAAAATATGGATTCAGTAAAAATCATAAATTTTGTTTTGACTAGGTTAAGAAAAGCTAAATATAAATTAGTAAATATTGATCTTACAATCACATGTGAAAATATTTTATTGGGTGTTAATAAAATATTGATCCAAAAATCTTTAGTAAAAATTTTAAAAACAAAATTTATAAATGTGAAAGCTACTCGTTTTGAACATCCATCTAATTTAATTAAATGTGATGCTGTTGTATTGATTAAATCAATAAAAAATTAAATTTCATTCAATCGTTGAAATATTAAAGCAACAAAAAAAGCACCGGCATCCATATGCCCAATAGCACGTTCACCTAAATATGAAGCTCTGCCTTTAAATGGTTGCATATCGACAGTAGACTGCGCTCCCGTCATTGCAGCTTTAGCAGCAGAAGCAAAGTCTAAATTGGTAGTTTGTGTATTCTGCAAAGCAGCAACTACTGGCGTCAATGCATCTAACATTGTCTTCTCGCCTACTTTAGCTTTGCCTAATTGGCTAATGCGATTACAAGCGTTTTGTAAAGCATTAGCTATATCTTGATTACTAAAAGATGTTTTACCTTTTAATGATGTCGCCATTGCTATAAAAGCTGCTCCCATTAATAATCCAGAGCTCCCCCCAATTTGTGACATCAATTGTTTACCACACATTAATAAATCTGCTTCAATACTAGACTCTGCAGTAAATGCGTCAATATGTTCTGCGATAGATTTAAATCCCCTCACTGCATTTGAACCAAAATCGCCATCACCAATAGCGGCATCTAAAGCATTTAATTTAGCTTCATTAGCAATCGCTACATCAGTGATTGCTTGAATATATTTTTGTATTTCCATATACACCCTAATAATTTACCAATAGAGTATACAAAAAAGTACTATTAAATAGATACACCTTATTGTAATAGCATCATTAACAATAATTATTTTTTAGGTTCTTCTGGATTATTAGGATTTGGTCCTTGAGCGCCTTTAGCAAATTGTTGCGTCATGGCATCAAATGCATCCAATTTAGTTTTTAATTCATCCCATTTTTCATCTTTAAGTAGTTGCTTTAAATCATCAACTTCTTTTTGAGCTTTTTCTTTTTGATCGGCTGGCATATCTTTAACTTTATCATCTTTTAAAGACCCCTCTAACTGATGAATTAAAGATTCGGCGCGATAACGAATTTCAGATTGACTCTTAGTTTTTTCATCTTTCTCTTTGTTATCCTCAGCTTCTTTAACCATCCGGTTAATTTCATCTTCTGATAAATTAGTAGAACCTTTAATGGTAATAGTATTCTCTTTATTGGTTTTTAAATCTTTAGCTGTTACATTGATAATGCCATTAGCATCTATATTAAAAGTAATTTCAATTTGTGGCACACCACGTGGCGCTGGTTCAATCCCAGTTAACGAGAAATGACCTAATGATTTGTTATCTTTTGCCATCGGTCTTTCGCCTTGCACCACATGTACATCTACCGCTGGTTGATTATCAGCAGCTGTAGAGAACACCTGTGATTTACTTACTGGAATGGTAGTATTTCGTTTAATTAGTGGAGTGGCTACACCACCCAAAGTTTCAATTGATAATGTTAAAGGAGTTACATCTAACAATAAAATATTATCAACATCCCCAGTTAACACGCCCCCTTGAACCGCTGCTCCCATTGCAACAACTTCGTCAGGATTAATCGTTCTGTTTGGTTCTTTTTTGGTTAATTTCTTAACTAAATCATATACCATTGGCATTCTAGTAGAGCCACCAACAAGTAATATTTGATTAATTTCATTTAAAGATAACTTGGATTCTTTAATAGCATCTTCTACCGGTTTTTTAGTTCTTTCTAATAAATCAGCAGTTAATTTTTCAAATTGTGCTCTGGTTAATTTTTTCTGTACGTTTAATGGTCCACTATCCGTCATTGAAAGATATGGTAATAAAATCTCAGTTTCTAATTGACCTGATAATTCAATCTTAGCTTTTTCAGAAGCTTCTTTCAAACGTTGCATTGCCATTTTATCTTTGGATAAATCAATGCCAAATTCTGATTTAACATCCTTAACTAATCAGTCAATAATCTTTTGGTCTCAGTCATCTCCACCCAAACGATTATCTCCACTTGTAGCTAATACTTCAAAGGTACCACCTGCCATATCCAATATAGATACATCAAAGGTACCCCCACCTAAATCGTAGACAAGAATTTTTTGTTCTTTGTCCAATTTATCTAAACC
This sequence comes from Mycoplasmataceae bacterium, assembly GCA_031259945.1. Classification (GTDB taxonomy): domain Bacteria; phylum Bacillota_I; class Bacilli_A; order Mycoplasmatales; family Mycoplasmoidaceae; genus Malacoplasma_A. The sequence goes on along the minus strand of JAIRKU010000014.1, from coordinate 26,627 downwards.
ATATGCTAATGCAGCTGCTGTTGGTTCGTTAATAATACGTTCTACATCTAAACCAGCAATTTTACCTGCATTTTTAGTAGCTTGTCTTTGTGCGTCATTAAAATATGCCGGGACTGTAATAACTGCTTTTTGCACAGTACGACCAATCTTTTCTTCGGCATATTTCTTAATGTAACCAAGAATTTTTGCAGAAATCTCTTCTGGTGTATATTGTTTACCACCTAAATCAATTTTTTCATTAGTTCCCATTTTTCGTTTAATTGATGCTATCGAATCTTTATTTGTAATCATTTGTCGTTTAGCAGATTCACCAATAATGAATTCACCATTTTTGTAAGAAACAACAGAAGGAACAGTTCTTTTACCTTCTGGTGTTTCTAGTACTTTAGGTTTATCTCCCTCCATAATAGCCACACAAGAATTGGTAGTCCCAAGGTCAATGCCTAATATCACATTTTTTGCCATAATAATCCTCTTTAATTTAAATTTTTATTTGAAAAGTGGAATCATTATAGCATAGGTATTAGCACTTGTCAAGTATGAGTGCTAATATTTTATAAAGGCTGAATTCCATTTGCAAGTGCAACAGTAAAAAACATTCGCAAAAACTTGTTTAAAGTAAAATAAAAAATAAAGAAAATAAGTAAATTTCTATTTTTGTTTGTATTAAATAAGTAGAGATTGAATATATTTTTTGGAAAGTATAAAAAACGAAATTATGGCAAATATTAAGGGAAAAAGCGTGTTGTATAATTATAGTGTTGTGAAACGAGACGATAAAGATAACGGTCAAGTTGAATTGGCAAAAGTAGGAGGTAAGAAACCTAAATATGCCACAATTGAGTATGTTGATGCTAAGATTGATACGCTAGAGCAACGAGTAAATTATAGATTTGATAGATTAGAAGAATTAGTAGCTAAGATTGCTGAAAAGGTCGGGGTTTAACGCGATTGAATTAGAGAACATAAAAGTCAAAATTAGTATTTGGCTTTATAGTTGGGTACGTTGATATTTTAGAACGATAGATAAAAAACTAAACTTGGTAGTTAAAGTAAAACAAAAAAAATATTTTTATTTTTATGTGTATTAAATAAGTAGAGATTGAATATATTTTTTGGAAAGTATAAAAAACGAAATTATGGCAAATATTAAGGGAAAAAGTGTGTTGTATAATATAGTGTTGTGAAACGAGACGATAAAGATAACAGTCAAGTTGAATTGGCAAAAGTAGGAGGCAAGAAACCTAAATATGCCACAATTGAGTATGTTAATGCTAGGATTGATGCGCTAGAGCAACGAGTAAATTGTAGATTTAATAAATTAGAGCAAGAAATGCTAAACTTCAAACAAGAAGTTAATAATAAGTTTGATACATTAAGCGATTTAGTAGTTAAGATTGCTCAAAAAGTTGGAGTTTAACCGTAACTAAATTAATAAGCAGCACCAATAATTAGTTAATTAATAATTTACTGAACGTGTAAGATTATGATGTGGCTTTTACTCGATCAATTGGTTTCATTGTAGCTAACTTTGCTACTTTATGAACATCTAATTTCAATGCTTTAGCTACACTAGAACCATATTCTTTATCTGCTTTATAAAATAATGCGGTTTGACGATATTGGATATTTTGTTTAGCATTGCCTAAATGACCTGCAATGTTACTTACTAGATGTTTTTTGTCTGTTGATGATAAAACACGTCTTCAAAATTCACCAGTTTGATAAAAATCTATATCCTCTAATGGTTGAACACGTTTAGCTAATGTACCATCAATGTTAAGTGTTGGCATAGCTACTTCAGGAATGGGATAAGGTTCTCCTGGCACACTATTAGGAAAATAATTCACTTTAGTATTGGAATTATTTGTAATAGTGTGAGTGCCATCTTTTTGATAATTGTACACATTTACTTTAGGCATATTAACTGGAATTTCAGTATTGTTAACACCCAAACGATATCTTTGTGCGTCACGATAAGCAAATAAACGTCCTTGTAATAATTTATCTGGACTAAAAGCAATACCTGGTATTAAACTAGTTGGTGCAAAAGCCGCTTGTTCTACTTCTGCAAAATAATTTTTAGGATTTTTATTTAAAGTTATTTTACCTATTTCAATTAAAGGAAAATCTTTGTGAAACCATACTTTTGTTACATCAAATGGATCAAATTTATAATTAAGGGCTTGTTGTTTAGTCATAATTTGAACACAAAATTTTCAAGACGGATATTTTTTGTTTTCAATAGATTGGAATAAATCTCTCGTAGCATGATCTGGATCTTTCCCTTTCATTAATGTAGCCTCTTCGTCAGTTAAAGTTTCATTGCCTTGTTCGCTAATGAAATGATATTTTACTCATACATAATCCTTATGCTTGTTGTATCACATGTATGTGTGACTACTAAATCCATCCATATGGCGATGATCTCGCGGTGTCCCACGATCAGTGAATAAAAATGTTACTTGATGGATGGATTCTGGAGTTAATGATAAAAAATCTCAAAACATATTGGCATCAGCCATGCCAGTTTGTGGATCTCTTTTTTGTGTATGAACAAAGTCTGGAAATTTAACTGCATCTCTAATAAAAAATATGGGTGTATTGTTCCCCACTAAATCATAATTACCACTCTTAGTATAAAATTTAATCGCAAATCCTCTAGGATCACGAGCAGCATCGGCTGAGCCTCTCTCACCACCAACAGTAGAAAAACGAATAAATAATGGTGTCTTTTTACCTTTACCATTAAATAAATCTGCCATAGTAAATTTACTCATGTCTTTAGTTAATGTGAATTCTCCGTAAGCTCCAGCGCCTTTTGCATGCACAACTCTCTCAGGAATTCTTTCACGTGTAAAATGTGCTAATTTCTCAATTAGATTTATATCACCTAAAGCAGTAATCTCGCCACGTTTACCATTTTTCCCTAGAGTTAATGATGTATTGTCTTCATCTATAGGCGCCCCCATAGTGTTAGTTAATATTTTCTTCTTCTTTGCCATAATCTCTCCTCAGCAATTAGATGCCAATAATTATAGGCGTTAAGAACAATATCCTCTAAGTATTCATTTTAAACCTTATAATCCATAAAGCATTAACTAGGAGGTTAATTATCATATGTCTCAACAAAAAATTATTCAAGCCATTCGTAAAGCAGCTAATGAATCAGGCATAAAATTATCTTTAGACCCCTCTACTTTTGACTCTACATTAAAATCACTAAATGTTGACTCATTAAATGCTATGAGTATTATCATTAATGTAGAAAAAGCTCTAAACACACGTTTGCCTGATGAAGATTTAGCTAATCTAAAAACATTAGGCGATTTAATTCGCTCTTTTGAAAAAGTAACTAAACAAGGCTAGACAATAAACATTTATTTTTCAAACTACATTAAAAATGATAATCAAGGTTGCTTTTAAGCAATAGAAAGTTGAATATTAATGAATTTTGATGAATTAAAAATTAAACCTACCATATTGAATGGTATTAACCACGCCAATTACACACAGATGACTGACATCCAACAGCAAATTATTCCTGTTGCTCTCACGAATAAAGACGTAATTGGACAAGCCCCCACAGGCACTGGTAAAACTTGTGCATTTGTTATACCAACATTAGAGCAATTTAATCCTCAAGATAATTCTGTTCAAACTATAGTTCTATGCCCAACGCGTGAATTAGCAATGCAAATTACAACCGAATATAAAAAAATTGGGCAATTCATTAATAACTTAAAAATATTATCCATTTATGGTGGTCAAAAAATTAATCGTCAATTCCAATTACTTAAAGAACAACCACAGATAATTATCGGCACACCAGGTAGAGTGTTAGATCATTTGAAACGTAATACCATTAATTTGACTAAAGTAAAAACTGTCGTTTTAGATGAAGCAGATGAAATGTTGGATATGGGTTTTATCCACGATATTGATAAAATTTTACATAAAACTAACAATAGTCATCAAACTATTTTATTATCCGCCACTATCGATGCCAACATTTTAAATATTTCTAAGAAATATCAAAAGAACCCTCAACATTTTAAAGCTACTATTGCTGAAAAAGATATTCCTAATATTGCACAACATTACATTAAAACTCCTGCACACAAAAAACTAGAAATTATTACTAAATTGATTCATGATAAAAATTTCTTTTTAGTTTTAATTTTTAGTAATACTCGTCATAAAGCCAAATGATTGGTAAAACAATTACGGGAACAAAAATTTAAAGCTGAAGCGTTGCATAGTGATTTAAAACAATCAGCTAGAGAAAGAGTCATGCGCTCTTTTAGAGAAGGGAAAATACAAATTTTAGTCGCCACCGATATCGCTGCACGTGGTATAGATGTAAAAGGTGTCGATGCAGTTATCAATTACGATGTACCAAAAGATATGAAATATTATGTGCATCGTATTGGTAGAACAGCAAGAGCGCAAATGACTGGTAGTGCATATACACTCATTGATGCTGATGTTCAAAAACATCTTAGGACTATACAAAGAGAGACCAAAGATAAATTAATGGAACACATAGTTGACAATGTAGATTTGACTACACCAGCTCCGATAATTCAAAATCGAAGTACGTTCAGATCACAACGCCAACACTCACAACCAATGCATCGTCCTAGCATCAATACCGACAGTCCATCAACTAGATTCTTTCTTAATGTTGGTGCTGAAAATAAATTTGACAATCGTTCCCTAAAAGAAGCTGTCATGAAGATAATGAACATTTCTTCTGACGACATTCTAGATGTATGAGTTAAGGATCATTATAGTTTTGTAGAACTTAAAAAACATTTAGTAGAACAATTTCAATGTTTAAGGGAAATTAATGGAATCCATGTAAAGATTCAAATAGCTACGCCTAAAAAAAAGCAATTTCGTGCTGAACATCATAATAAAAGATTTTCACATAAATCATTCCATCATAAACATAAACGATATTAAATAATCTACTAAATAATCCTATATATAATATTTAACCAACCAAGAAGGAGTGTAGTTCAATTGGTAGAACAGCGGTCTTCAAAACCGCCTGTTGTGGGTTCAAGTCCTGCCACTCCTGCCATTTCACCCATGATTGGAAATGATTCCAAACAAAAGTGTTAAGCAGAAAAGCGAGAAAAAATCACTAGATCAATAACTGAGTTTAGTGATTTTTTTGTTGTTCTCATACTCAATTATTGTAATACAAAAATTGTGGAGATCATACAAAAATATGAAAAATAAAAAATTATTCAAAATTTCTGTCGTCTTATTAGCTATTGGATTTGTTTGTTTAGTTGTGCCGGCTGTTCTTATGATGACTGGATTTAATAAAGAGCCCGAGGGCGAACATATTGTTCTAAGTATCTTACTAGGTTTAGGAACTGGTCTGTTAATAGCTGCTAGCATTTATTCTTTTTGTTGAAAACCCAGGATTAAGAAAGTAGTCGAGTTTAAAAAATAATTATGTTACACAATATTCCGATAAGTCTTAATAGTGCAATCCACGGAGCAAGCAGTACTCCGACTTGGATTTGAGTTTGACTTTCTAATTTAATAGGATCTGATAACGCAGCTGTAGTCCAGTACGTTGTCATGATTCTAGTTTATGGTACAGCGATTGTTTTAATTGGTATGCAAGTAGTTCGTATGATGCACAACTGAAGCAATCGAAATCATAAAGATGTAAGAATTCGGGAAGAAGCTAAAGAAAATATTCATGCTGGAATAATTATTATTGTAGTTGTTGCTTTGATTGCTGGTATTGGCTTTAGTGCAGTTTGTTTCTTCTTAAATAAATTTATAGGACAATAAAATGAAATTTAATAAATTGGGAATATTAAGCTTAGGATCTATTACACCCTTTTTAGCTTTACCGTTGTGTAATTTTTGTTTAGAAAAAACAAATAATTACTCTTCTGAACGCTATCTAAACCAAGAAGACGCATGAAATTGATTTCAAACATTTAATACTCAAAATTCACAAGTTCGGCTCCTTTCAACAAATAACTATTATTTAGATGCATGAATTTCTTCTGTAACTTTTAATTTTATTGCGCCACGGACTTATTACAATCAATCAAACTTTGCAAATCGGTCTCTAAACAACGTCTCGTGCAATTTAATAAATATTAACGGTGGAGCCATCGGTGAAAACGGAAACAAGAAAGCCTCATTTTCACTTCCGACAGACAGACCTTCAATGAATTGAAGCTATACACCGTTTGGTTCGCTTTATCCTGTAGATTGCGAATATCATACAAGAAGTGACATAACGAATATTCCAACAACTAATAATTTTTTATTTTCGTACGACGAGCAATCAAATCTGATGCTAGCTAATTTAAACGGAAATATGCAATTAGGCTTTCATTTCAAAGTAGACGACACTAGTTCAAATAATTATGACGAAAACCTAAATTTTGGTTCGTTAACACCATATAGCGTTCAATATAACAATTCACCCTCTTATTTTTTAAATAAGACGTCATTCAACGAAGATCAATTATTGATTCCAGATTATGATAAGTCGTTTTATGATGCTACACAGAGTTATCTAGTTTTAAAACTTAATGAGGATTATTTAGCTGCCGATTTGTTGAGCTGAGACACAATAAAAAATGAAGTGTCAGGTCAAAAGGACCCCATCACTGGTGATTTCGATAATTCACATTGAATTCAACAACCAGACATTGCACAATTTGCGAAAATGTTACCTCAATGAGCTTTAAATGATTTGTCAAACGCCATTATTGATGGTAGATTAATAGATTGTGATGTTGATTCGGGAATATTTGATTGAACAATTCCAACAACCTCCATCAAGCCACTAGAATGATACGACAACACCGAACAATCGTGAAGTTTAAGTAATTTTTTAATGAATCACGCTCATGATGATCAACAAACAATGGAACAGGCCATTAATGATTTACCAATTCTAAAATGAAAAATTGACTATATCGCTCAACATATCGACATTACATCAGCGTTACAATTTGATGATTATTTGGATGTTGTTACAAATTTGTTAACACAAAATTTAAACTATACACTCCTTTACACTGATGGGGCCGATCAGTCTATACCCAAAACTAAAACCTTCAATTTAAATGATATTTTAGGTGCTGAAATCACATTAAGTTTTAATTACCCTACCATCGACAATATTTGATTTCAATTACAATCTTGCATAACTAATGATGGATCATTTGGTAACATAGGAACTTCAGATACTTTAGGAATCTACGATATAGCAAATGATAAAGTGTGATCACTCAATGGAGATAGTTCAAATTATTGATCATACAATCCTAATGCTTTTACACTTAGTAATGCACTTGATGAAATTGACGGAAACCCATTAGATCAAAACGCTGGCTTTTTTTATGGCCCAACAGAATTGGATGATAATCCAACTGCTTGGGATGCTTTTACTAAAATACTTTATGCTAAAACTCCATCACAAATTAAATCATACATTGACGTCGGAGAAGTGCCTGCTTCTGACACGCAAGGTTTAGGCGATATTCCTTTCGACAAAACATGTTTTGTGAAAGTGAAAGATGCTTTTGAAACTTCTTATACGATTGATCAAGTCATCGATAGTATTGATTATGCAATAAATGACAACACAGGCACATTACAACTTACTGTTCATTTTAAAGATGAAGCAAGCGGTGACCAACCACAAATTTTAAATGTGCAGCTATTTGCTAAAAATGTAATTTTGCAAAAACACAATCGTTCAACACCAGTAAAAATTGAACCTAGTCAAATTAACCAACAATACATTTTAGATAATTTAGTTGCTTATAACGGCATAGCTGTTGGAGACGATGATTCGTATTTGTTTGAAACAAATTTGTCTAAGACAGAATTCGCTCAAGCTTTGAAGGGTGTAGTTTTCAAAGTTCAAGATGATGACAATGGCAAATTGGATGTGATATTTAATATCTATTCAAATGTCTATAACATGAATCCTTCTGGCATGCCAGTTCCAGATTTGCAATCTATTGAAATTACTGATAACGATTTCACACCATTGCATCCTAAACATGGTACTAATTTAACAGCTCTGTGAGCAGTGCTTGGTATTGTGGGGTCTGTAGGCATATTAATTTTTATTATTAAATTTGCTAAGCGTGGCAAAAAATATAACTCGGCCTACGATGACGAAAATGTTGATGATGAATTAAATAAACGTAAATTAGATGCAAAACAAGCTGGTAAAGAATTTGTATCTAATGACGAATCAAAAGAAAAACGCTCAAGCGATTCTAAAGAAACACAAATTATTAAAACAAGCGACCAAGATGATGAAGAGGCGCTAAAAGGGTAAAATGTTTGCTTGGATCTTCGATTTAATAGTCGGCGCTTTGGGTGGAATTTTTTATGTTATTTTTATTTATGTTCCGCTTTGGGTTCTCAACATTTTTTACAATCTTTTTAAATTTCTTGGTTCAGGTTTTAATCAAGCTATTTTCCATACGCAAATTATTAATGGCCGTTTAATTTGGCAATTTAATTGAGGCGGTCAAATTTTTACGATCGTTATTTGTTTGATCATAGTAAGTGTTGTAGCTTGGTTGTTTTATTTACTAATAAAAATTAATCGACGTAACGCTATGAGACGGTTTGGTAACGACGGAGAAGTTCAAGAACATGTAAAATTTATATTTGGTTATCCGTTATTCCTAGTAGCTTCACCCTTCATTATTATGATTGTTTCTACTTTAGTCACTATCCTAATTAGCGTATTCAATAAAAATCAACCAGCTACATTAACAAATGCTGATGTTCTCGGGTTAAAAACATATTTACTAGCCGATTTAAAAGATTTACAGAATATTAATTTTGTCAAAATAGATGTTGTCGGTCAGTCGATGAGTATCGAACAAGCCTTAAATCAAATGACAGTACAACTGTCTAACGCCATTACGCAAGCCAATGCTAATGGTCGTACCGATATTGCTAACCAGTTGCAGATCCAATTGAATGATGTAAATAATTTATTGAATTATTTAAATTATGGCGGGCTACAAGACGACATCAATAACTTAACATTGATCATTAACCAACTGCAAGCTGGTAATGTAGATCTGAGCGGCCAAATGGCGAGTCAACTAGCTGAAATTTCAAAGCATCTTGACAATATCGACCGATTATTTAATACATGTCTTTCAGACTATAAAGGTTTAGGACAATTCAAAAATGTCATTACTGGATGAGATACGCAATTTAATAGTATCTTTTTAACGTTTGATAGTTTAAAGGCTAGTAGTACAAATTTAGACAATAACACACAATTAGGATGATATATTGCTGATCAAAAAGGTTTAGTCGATCGTATCCTTTATGGCGACGATAAACAAATTGGTTTGCAAACACTAGAACTTAAAAGCATGGGTATGGTAAGTATGAATCTAGTCGAACAAATTTATAGTTTTATCACTGGCGATCCAAACGGCAAAAATTGATCATCAAATTTATTCGATGGTTGGGGCGCGATTGGTTTACCTAATATGATCATCGGTTTTTTCTGTACAGCACTTGCCGATTTAATTATGATTAAAGTAGCACTGCGTGTTGCTAAAAATTGGGTAATTATCATTTACAAATGAGGTGGAACGATTGTAGTTTTCGCTAAAGGCAAAAATGTTGACTTTCAACAGCACGCTGGCGAAATGGTAACTGTATGAGCAGAGCTATTTTTTACTTATGTTTATATGGAAGTTGCTGTTTCGTTGCTACCTTTTATTATCGAGGGCGTCAACACTATAGATATTAATGCTGCGAAATGAATTGTTGGTGGAGCTTCTCTTTTGTTCATGGATGCAACACTAGCCATTGCTGCAGTCCAATCTCGACGAACGGCCATGCTGTTCGGCAATAGCGATGCCATTGATTATTATGCAGATGATCAACAAATTTCCAACGCAGCAGGAAAAGGCATGTCTGCTGCTCGAACCGTCGGAAAAGTTGGTAAAGCAACAAGCAAGGCGGGGAGTAAGATAGTTGGGTTATTCAAAGATATCTAAGGATTTAATATGTACGAAGTAGAACGAAATAACGAAATTCAAAAAGAAGAAATTAATTTAGAATCCATTCGTGAAATACGCAAAATGGGATTAGATTTAAGAGATTTATATCTTTTCTTTATTTTGGTAGCACCAGTGGTGATCATCGGTTTTACAGTTGGGTGAAATTTAGCGATGGGATTAATTTTTGGCGCATATTTATTAATATCCGCGGGCCTTTGTTTTATTCAAAATAAAGAAACTGGTAAATTACGTACACGTATCCGTCGTTGATTTATCAAGCAATTTTTAGCCAAAAAGAATTGAAGCGAAGAAGAAATCAAGGCTTATTATCGATTTAAAGAGATTAAAAATAACCATGTACGTTACAAAAACGAAGAACGTGATGGATATATTTCATTCTATAGAATTAATGGATATGATCTTAGCCTTTCTAGTAACGCCATTAAAAATCAAATTCTCGAACAGTGCGGTAATTTTTGAGGTCATCAATCAGATTTCGATATTATCAGCACTGGTGTTCTTTATCAAATCGCTAAGAAAGAATACAAACTAAAAAAAACTAATGACGATATCAAATGGTTACAAAATCAATACGATGCCAAAATCGAGCAGATGAATAAAAAGACATCGTATAGACAACAAGCATATTTTTTAGTTTTAAACGGTAACACTATTGAGGAAAATGAAAAACGCTTTCAAACATTACAATCACTAGTCGAAGAATCTAAAATCGAATTAACAGAAGCGAATAAAAGCGAAATTTCGCAAATTTTAAATGAACTATGACCAAAGGATACCGTCGATGTAAAATCGCCAAATAAGGTCGGTGTAAAGCACATTAAGGCCTATAAGAACTATCTTCGTTTGTATCGAGAAGACAAAACTTCTGAACTAATAGGGTTCAAATGTATCAATGGGTTACCTAACATTGCTAGACGGGAATATTTACGGGATTTATTTAACGACACTAGTTACACCATTTACACATCTACTAAGTACCTTAATCGTTCCACAACACAAAATATTATGTATTCATTGCAAAACTCTGTTTCGAGAATGACTACATCAAAATGATACAAAAGACGCGCAAGCGATATGCAACGTGCTCAAATCCAAAAAGTCGATGAGCAAGTTAAATTTATTTCAGACCAAATTGCTCAAGCGAGTCATATTTATGATTTAAAAGAGTTATGCATATATGTAATATTTAAAGCTAACACACGTAAAGACATAATGCAAAAAATGCATGATTTTGATCAAAAAATTTATGATCACAATCGCGGATTCATAGTCAACGATTTAAATTATTATCAGATGGATGCGTTCACAAACACGCGCTGTTATGAACTACCATCTTTACAATTTCGAAAAAGCTACTGAGAATTATTTAAAAATTCATTTAAACGAACTAAAAAAGTAAATGCACGGTCACTCCCAATGGAGATTGTAAAAGATAATGTAATTCACGTTTTAAACACAAGCTTGGGCCTTGGTTATCCATTTGTCAATAGTGTAAATATCGGCGGGAATAATTCTTGATACAAAGGCAACGTGATCGATCAGACAGGTATGCATGTCACTAAAAAACCAATATTTGAAAATTATTGACAAATCAATGATCAATATAATTCATTCAATCGAATTTTATTGGCATTCACTGGTGCTGGTAAAACTTGAACAGTCAAACGTGACATGATTCAAGATTATTTTGACGGACATTATATTTTTTGTATCGATCCAAAACCTGATTATGATGAAATGACACAACGTCTTGGCGGTGCTAACATCATTTTGGGCCGAAAGAATTCTAGAGACAAAGGCAATAAAACATTAAACATCTGGGATGTATTAACAGTTCCTAACGATACTAATGATCGTGGCGAAGAAGTAGCGCTATCGCCATTAGATAAAACTTATATTAAAAACGACGGCATTATTGCTGCGCTATTAAATTTAAAAGGCAAAGCCGACGAAGAAGAAATTATGGCTGCATGACGTAAAGTTCAAAAATACGTTTATGAAGATAAGAACGGCCCATGTAAATTTAAGAGCAGTACGGATTTTAAGAGCGTGTCTAAAAACAAAATGCCGATGACGCAGAACTTTTATGAAATAGCTTTGAAAATGTCGCGAGAAAATAATGAAAATAAAAAAGCAATGGCGAAATTGGCCATTTTACTAGAACAATACAATCAAGATAGTACCTATGGTTATTTATTCAACGTTCATAGTAATGTTGACTGAACTGAAAATCGCTGATTTACAATCGACATTTCTAATATCACTAGAACAACACTTAATATTTTTGCTGCATTTTTAATGTTTTTAATTCAAGTAGGAATTGAAATTATGATCACAAATAAATCATCTGGCTGTAAGTTCGCCCAGTACATCGATGAATTTCACACAGTGCGTCATATCCCTGGCGTGATGCAAATACTTAACAAGTTTGTACGTATTTGTCGGAGCCACAACGGTGGTGCCATTTTAGTAGATCAAGGTCTAGGTGTGGTGCAAGGCGAGGCTTCGCTTGAATATAAAGAAATTTTCGAATTAGCTCAATATGGTTTTTATTTCAAATCTCCCGAAAATGACATCAACAAATTATCAGAAATGCTTGCAGCATCTGGTAAACCTTTAAGTGATGTCGAACATAAATTTGTTGCTAGAGCTAAAAAAGGTGAATGCTTAACGGTCATGAGCGCATGAGACCGCTATAGACTAAGTAATGACGTTAGTCATTGATGACAATTTTTTGATGATGTAAAAAGCGAAGGGGTTTAAATATGAACATTGAAAAAATCACTAAACAAGCTAGAAAAAGATCATTAATACAATCAGTTGGTGTTAAAACAACACGTGAGCGTCACCGTAAATTGAAAATTTATTGTCGCATTCATAAAACCAATATAAATCATTTAATGAACACTTTTATTACAGAATGTTTATTGGAATTAGAAGAGGGCAAAAAGTAAACGTTATGAAAACAAAATTTGCCAATCAACAAAATCCTAAAATTAAATGACTTATATTATGTGTTACTATTTTAGGCTTTGTCGGTGGAACCATTATGGTGGCATTAGGGATCAAAAAAACGTTGATTAACGATAACGACAACACCGCTTTATGAGTGGTCGGTTTAATTATTTCAATTCTGTCGTTAATATTTTTCATCAAAGCAATGAAGAAAGTTATTAATTTTTATCGCTCTCCTACAGTCGGTGAAGCAATTACTGGAGATAACCATGCTTAAACCTATAAATCAGTTTTTGTCGACTGATAAAACGACATTACCAATCGAATACAAAAATCATCCTTTGATCGCTGATCTAAATTTAACCGACAAAGAATTTAAACAACACTTTGGCGCAATCATGCATATGATTCAGCAATATTCGAATGCATTGACAGACAATCCAAATAATGAAGTAAGATTTCAAACAAAATTAATCAGAGATCAAAATAATAAGCTGCAGCTAATTTCTTTTGTTACACCAGAAACCAATTTTTTGTATCGAATACGTTCTCATTATTCACTTCGTGATTTTCCAGATCGCAATTTAAACATCTTACTAGACAAAAAATCGATTGGTAGCTTAGTCGATAGTAATAAAAAGAAAATATTGAATCATTATTTGAGCGTTTTAAAAGAGCCACTAAAAAGTCATGGGGCATATGTTTATGGTGACGTTGGTGTTGGTAAAACATTTACAGCTATTGCTCTTGCAAACGAATTAGCTAATCGTGAATTAGACGTAGCTTTTATTAATTGTGCAGATATAGGTTACAAGTTAAAACAGGGTTTTAGTGATGAAAACCATTCCAACGACATAGTCGTGTCAAAAATGCGTAACGCAGACGTTCTCTTCCTCGATGACATCGGAGCAGAAGATGAAAAAATTTGGTTTTATAACAACTATTTAATGATTGTTTTGAATTATCGAATGGATCACAACAAATTAACTTTTTTCACTTCGAATCTCAGCATCGATTATCTGAATAAGAAATTGTCTATTTTAATGCACGGATCATTCAATGCCCAAAGATTTATTGAAAGAATTAGAGCTTTAGTGAAAAATCAACAATTTAGAATTACCGGGCCAAGTCGCCGTTACTAGGAGAACAAATATGAAAAAACTTAAAGAAATGAAAATTGGTGATAAATGACACAAGGTATATGTGAATCTTATAGTTGGTGAACCTAACCGATCACGTGTTTGATTTGTAGATAAGAAACTAAATGAGATTTACTGAGACTGTGGTTCTGGACGTTTTGCTACAGATGAAATGATTATTAGGGACGTTAGGAAATAAAATGAGGAGTAATATGAAAGTAAATAACTGAAAAGAATTAAATCAATGAGAACACGAGGTTACAATCGGTTATGACATAACTGTTCGATATTTGACTAAAGATCATAAGCAACCACAATCGATTTCTGATCAATACGTGGAGATTTACTCAAAAGTAACTCAAAAAACGCTCACAATGCCTTTAAAAGAGCTTCAGGAAGGCCTTAAGTCGAGTAATTATGTACAAAAGTTAGCTTATACCCTCTTAAAATCGCCTTTTGGGCCGCTGAATTAGGCAAAAATGAAGCTAAATTCAAAGAAATCGCAAAACTAAGGAGGTGATTAAAATGACAATTTTAAAAAAAGACACGACAAAAGACGGCAAAGTATTTTTTACGTTTATCGATAAAGAATTTAAATTAACCAAATCTGGTAATGGCGTAATTATTTATGCAGCATTTCATTTTCCTAAAGCTTTCGTTCAAATGTCTAAAAGCGGTAACAAATTTGTCAATGTTAATGCTGACAAGCTTATTGAAAACATTTGCATTAGTCAAAACAAAGAAAAATAATAGAAAGCAAATAAATGTCTAGTAAAAATGTAAAAAGTCAATCGATAGGTACCGCTACATCTGGAGTGGAACCTATATTTAATTACAATGTGATTGTAAGGGTTTTATTTTATCTTGTTTTCCCTTTAGCTTTGATTGTAATTATGTGCAACCATATTTATATAAAACAGCAAAAGAAATGGTTACAAGAGAAAAAAAATAAAAAACGTGCTAAAGAAAACAAGCTTAAATGGCTATTGATAATTTTTGGCATATTTATTTTGGAAATAATTTTAGTAACAACAATTCACATGTGACTTCGTTGAATTCTTCTTTGGTTTCTTACTGGTGTAGTTGTTTTATGAATATTTGTAATTCTTTATCAAGAACGTTTAAATACACGTATTTATAAATCTAATATTCTTGATCAAAAAAGAATTGCTGCAGATTTAGCAGAACAAAAGGTTCCTAAACTTCACAATCATCCATTTTTAGATTTTTTTGGGAATATCACTGGCTACAAAGTTTGAGCTAAAATCGAAGATGAACGTTTTGATAAAATATCAAAAACACTAAACCCAATATCATGAAAAAAAGGCATCATCGTTAATCGTGCTAAAGAAATTATGGTACCGATTAATATTTGAGACATGCACTTTTTATTTATTGGGGCGTCTGGGTTTGGCAAGACTTACAACTTATTAAAGCTATGCTTTGCGGCCGCTTACAACAAGTATCCAATCTGCGTTTTGGACGGAAAGGCTGACGGTAAACTCGAAGAGCTCTTCAAACGCGTCGCTAATTTGTTTAATGCGCAGTTCAAAGCTTGAAATTTAACCGGCACACATAAAACTAAATACAATCCATTCTCTCAAAAAACTCGCATCGAACAAATCGATATGATCTCGGAAATCTTTGATTACTCTCTGAAAAAAAGATCAGCCACTACCAATATTTATGCTGGTGAAACCAGAGCGTGAGTAACTATGTTAGTCGACTTTTTCTTAATGTTCCCGTCAATCGGCGGTATCTCATTAGAGAATTTAGCTAAATTTACCGTTCAAGAAACGATTGTAAAATGCTTATCTAAGGCTGGTGCTGATAGTGAAACTATCGATGGGGAAGTGGTGAAAGATGATGAAGGCGTCGTAGCTCGAAGAAAAAAGAAAATTATTTATAAAAATACGCCAGCTGGCGATCTATATCGCAAATTTAATAAACTGACTGAACAAAACCAAAGTCAATTAACTATCTTGCATAACGACTTCGAAGAACTATATACCAACACTAAAGATGTCATTTCATCTAGCGGGTTATCCGTTAAAGATTTAATGCGTGTAAATCCATCTGGCCAAATTTTATTATTTCAGTTCGCACCAAACATCACTAACAAAATGATTGAAAAAATTTTACTTTATGACATAGAACAATTGGCTAATTACAATGAAATGCAGCGTAACATTGATAAGAAAAAAATGGTTTTAATTATCGATGAAGCGCCTTCGATATTACAGGATCAAGACCATGTGAGCGAAATGTCGCAACAGTTCCGTTCTAAGAACATTACTTTAGCTTTTGGTATTCAAGAGAAGGCTGGCGTGGAAAAAGATAATAAACATGGTCTGCTAAATACAATTATTAATAATTGCAGCACATTCTTCATTTCACGATTGCGGGACAAAGAAACAATCGAAGCTATCTCTGCTATCCACGGCACACGCAAACACTTAATGCCTACTGACCAAACAGTTGTCGATGCTGACGGCAATATATCACACTCTGGTGCTGGTTCGTTACGTGTCGATGAAGAATTTATCTGGCACCCTAACGACATCCGTAAGTTACTTAAAGGGCAAGTAATGTTTAGTACATTAGCACAACAGTTAGTTAACAATTGACCCGAATACAAAATAATTGAAATGGATGACATCCATGCCAACCTACAAGTTGACAATATTATGGATAGTATCGTTGAATTCGAAACCAAGAAAGCTAACCTATTAAAAAATAATCCTGATAAGAAACCAACCAAATCACCATTCGATGTTAATCTAATTATCAAAATCGAGAATATGTCTGACGCTGAATTCGAAGTATTCAGAAAAAATAAATGAAATGATAAATTGCAAAAAGAAGGTAAAACTTTTGAAAACATGCCAAACGATTTTATGCTAGACAAAAATACTTGCATTGAAAATCTATATAAAGAATGAACAAATGTGAGTGTCAATTAGCTAACAGCTAATTCTTTGTCCGAGACACTCATCCTTGCCTGCAAGATTGGATGCATATTGTTGATTGCTTTATGACTGTTAATAATATTTAGGCGCTAATCATATGTAGTTTATCTACCTCTATGATTGGCACTTTTTTATTCTAAACCAAACAAAAAGTTATAATAGGGGTTGGAACTTATGATTCAAATAAAAGTATTTTCTATTTAAAATACTAGAAAAATAGAATATATAGAAAAAATAAATAATAAAAATAATAGGAGAAAGTAATATGAAAAAAAATAAATGAACTTTAAATGAAAAAACATTACGAGCTTTACATGAAATGGAAAGTGGCAATGGTTTGCATGCAGATTCTTTCGAAGAAATATTAGAAAGTATCGGCATTTCTCTCGTACCAGTTAAAAAATTATTTAGCAAAAACAAACATGAAAAAAATAATCTTTAGTTCTCAATTTCCGGAAGATTTATCGACTTGTAAAAGAATATTTGGTTTATATGGTTTAGAAAAATTGAATCATGTGATTAGTATTTTGAAAGAAGGTCACAAGCTTCAACCTAAATATAAAGATCATCCTTTGGATAAATACAAAGAACTTAAAGGTAAAGGTTTGAGAGATTGTCATATTGTTGAAATTGATGATAATTGAGTTTTAGTTTACAAACCAGAAAAACATAATTTGAGACTATTGAGAACTGGTGTTCATAAAGAAATTTTTAAGTATTCAAGCAAAACATAGTTTATCGTTATTTCTTTATTTTGTAGTATAAATTAATCGCAGGCAAACCTAAATATTATTAGTCATACGAAGTATGATGATATTTTTTGGTTTCTAGAAAAAGCTAGCGGTAACGTTTAGCTAAAACTAGACTACCGGCCCTTGCCCAAAGCACGGAGGTATTCAAAATGAATACTTTAAACAATATCGAGACTTCGATAAAAAATAAGTCAACAGCTAGTTCTTTGAAAAGTGAATGCAGATTGCAAAGAGTTCCGAAACTAATTCACTTCTTCCGTGGCAACATCACGTTAGTTAGTGAACCTGAATTCAAAGCTCGTAAAAAAGCATATTTAGGTCAGTACGCCTGATACGGTTGATTCGAAAAACTTTTTTATGATCCGGCGGCAGACGAATTCGTCATTGATGGCAACTCAGTATGTTTAGAAAATGCATATGATTATGCATATAAGACAAACTTGGAGGCGTGTTAGTATGAATTTCGTAGCAGTTATTGGTGTCGTTGACCAGGTAACTAAATTACCAAAATCAAATGATGCTATTATCAATATCAAAGTCGAAAAGACTATGACAAATAATCCAGATGACAATTGATACGACCTTGTGCCGGTATCAATTAATCGTGAAACATTTGCGTCAGAAATGAAACAAATTAATCACGGTGCTATCGTCGGTGTCAAAGGGCGCATTGCTACTATCGAAAATAAGCTATGCTTAGTTGGAGAAAGGATGCAAGTGTTCTAAACACCTGTATAATGTAAATATGAAAAAAGAAGGCAAAATTCTTAAAGCAGATCACAATCCAGTCAAAGTTGGCGACAACGTTCTTCTCGATGTAAAATCGAAAAAACGTAAAAAACCACACGATCATGGCCCTGGTCCAGACACAGACGATTACTTTCGTCAGTCTCCTAAACCTCCTGCATGATTTGCTGGAGCCATTCAGGCAGCGTTGGAACCGCTTAAATCTGATGTTCGAGCCATAAACACTCGTCTCAATAAACAAGATGAATTTAATAAAGTTGTAACAGACTATATGAAATCTCATCCGTAACCTGAGCCACAATTCGTAACAAACTAGTAATTATTAAATCATGGGTTAAGCCCTTATAAGCTTATTCACCATGATTTTTCTTTTGTTACCGTAAGGGTTAATTGTCTTAAAATCGCTGAAATAGGCCTATTAACGTTCGTTTAATGACGTAACAATACACCTAGTTGCACAAAAGTACTTCGATCAGGCCGTATAATGGCTTTAAACGTTTTGCGTCACACGATTGTCGTTTAAATGAATGTTTTTGGCTAATACATAGTATTAACAAAACCATCATAAAATGTTAATAATAATCATAATACATTGTATTAATAAAAAAAGTTAATAAAATGTTAATAAATATGTTAATATATTGTTACAGAGGTATTATGACATTAACTGAAAAACAAAAACAAATTAAAACAAGCTATGAAAAAATTATTGGCCAAACATTAATTGAAAAGAATGGCGAATTCTATCGTAAAACAAAAGAATCTAACGGAAAGGAAACGAAGAGAAAAGTTCCATGAAAAGATATGGAGTGGAAGATTAATAACCAATCTAATACTAGTATTAATAAAAATGTTAATAAAGTTGTTGCAAAAAATCATAATAACTTATTAGACAAGTCTAAATTATTAAATGGTCTAAAACCGAAACAGCGTCAGGAAGAATATAAAACGGTCGCTTGTAGCTTGAAAATATCTGATTACCATAAGCTACAAAAGATTGCGAGTGATCATAATTCGACTGTCGGGGCCATTGTTAAACGTCTGGTCGATACCATTTTGCAGGATGAGTAATATGGCAGGATTTAATCGGTAATACATAGTATTAACAAAAATGTTAATATTTTTCTAACGATTCATTTAGTTTTAAAATTTCTATTTGTTCTGGAATGTCACCAGTTTCAACATATGGCAATAAATTTTTTCATTTGTTATAAACTGGTAGTTTTTCATTAGCGTAGATTTTTACCTTTTTAAAACGCTTAGCGTAATTACCTAACGCAAAAAGGCTACGTAGGATAATTCGCATTCGTTTATCGGATTTAGGTGTGTTTTCCACTTCGATACAGATTCAGCCTTTAATTGTCTCGTCCCAAACAAGTAAATCTGGTTTCCGTTCTTCAACACCACTAAACCAGATGTCTTTAATTTCTTTAAAAATATCAAACCACATGTAACCAACATTCCTAGCTGTTCAGTAGCTTTTCACATCAATTGGTCGGTCGCCAAATTCTTTTAGTAAAGCTTTAATACATCAGTCTGTATGTTCTACTTCGTAGAAATTAAATCTGGTCTCATACCTAGGGGCTAGCTTTGTCTGCTCGCCAATTGTTTTTTCTTTGGTAATGCCTAACCTTCTTTGCGCATAACCAGTGGCACTATATAATCTTTTGCTGCTGAAAGGATATTTCTTCCAAACAACTAAATTTAACCCTTTGTCATTTGACTCATATAGCCTTGCGTCCAATTGATGCAATAAAGTTATGGTTTGTCTCCATTTTAAACGACATAATTTAGCCATTTGTTCTTGTGTTAAATTACCTCATTTAATCAATGTAACCAACAACTTTTTAACTGTTGGTTTTTGGAGTAATTTGCTGACTATTTCTTTCTTTTTCACTATTGAATTATACTGCAGTTGACTACTGCA
This sequence comes from Mycoplasmataceae bacterium, assembly GCA_031259945.1. Classification (GTDB taxonomy): domain Bacteria; phylum Bacillota_I; class Bacilli_A; order Mycoplasmatales; family Mycoplasmoidaceae; genus Malacoplasma_A. The sequence goes on along the minus strand of JAIRKU010000014.1, from coordinate 6,068 downwards.
GTATTTAACATCATTAAATTCGACTGCTTGACATTCAATTTTTAATATGTTAAAATTTTCATAGAAAATTTTAAGTTTTAACAATGACACCATGGGAGAGAATAGTTTCCGCTGCCGAAAGCACCGGAAACTATTCTCTCCCATTTTAATAAATTAAAACCCATTAATAAATTAAGGGTGGTGTCATTCAAACCCAAATCTGATTGCTAACTTCGGATAAGACGCAATCAGATTTCGGCGGTGTCCCAAGTCAATTGGGACATACTTCCACTAATTTATTTCATAAAGTGGTGTCGTAATACCGCCGACCGCGTCGAATCTTCGCGGTGGGAGTATAAGAAAATTCGTTTTACTCACAAAAGAAGCGCCCGACAAATATTGTCGGCTTCTTTTGGTTTTAAAGAAAAATCCACTGCGTTCACAAAAAAAGAAGTGCACGGCAAATTTGCCGACTTCTTTTTGATTTAAAATGGGAGATTTATTAATGCTTAATAAATCCTTTTTATGCATTAGGCGAAATTTTAATGGTAGGGTTGCAATTGGAAGTAAATTTCGCCCGGCGCAATTTCTATAAATTGCTTTTTGCCAGCCCGTTTCTTTTTGCAAAAGAAAGTCGCCTCGGAGGCCTGCGTCTAACTCTTTTCAAACGCACCTCCAACTCATTTTATCACTCGCTTCGTCTCGTGATCGTTCGTTCAGGGCTTTCGCCCAAAAGAAAACTATTTTGTTTTAAACCTGCTGGTAATAAATGTTCTGTTGAGAGGCTTAGAATTACTTGCGGAGTGTGAAAGCGATTATTTTGTGGACTATACAAATTAAAAGAAATCCGACAAAGAAAAGGATACAAAAGAACGCTAGAGCGAATTCTGCGGTCACACATTTCTCTAGGCAAGCAAAATAGATAGACGCAGCTAGATCAAATGAGCTGCAGGAACAGAAAGGATTTTTATCTGAATAAGATATAATAGTAAAATTAAAGTGTTGAGGTAATTTATGGGTAAAATAAGAACTTGAATTAAAGGGAATAAAATAATTGTAGGCATGGCAGGTGTTTTTATTTTGGGCGGAGCAACAACGGCTATTTTAACTACTTGTTTACCAAGTTATACAGTTAATAAAATTTTAATAACGGACGGCCCTAATTTTGTTATCGGCGAATCAAAAACTGCCGGTACATCTGATCAATATATTTATGAAATAGATGGTGTTTCTAAAAACAGTGGGAAAGTTCCAAATCCGAATTTCGCAATTTTAATGACGAACAATCAAACTTTACCATCATGGTTATCTATTAAAAATAATGAGTTAAATTGAACTAACGATTGCGTAACGGGAGTGTATTCTTTCATTCTTCAAATTAGTATAGATAATGTGAAAAGTTTAGCTCCATTCACTACCACATTAATAATTTCTTAAACCTAATAATTTAGATTACATAGTAATTTTTGACATTATAAAACTCGGCAAATTTTAGTGTATATCTTATTTTACCCATTATATGGGTAAAGGAGATTTTATAAGACCGATTATTACATTTAAGCATCTACTTGATATATCTAAAAAACGTAAAACTCTTAGTTATTACTACTTAATTAAAAAATACAAAAATTGTTTTACTAACAAATTCAGACAAAACATTAAAAGAGCTAATGGCGTTACTCGAAATATAAAAAATAATAATTCAGCTCATGGTGCAGCTGGTATGTTTCGTTGAGCCTTTGATCAACTTTATGGTTATGATAAATTTAACCATAAATGAATAGAATCTCGCCCTGGTGAAATATCTAAATTTACTACACGTATAGATCATTACCAAATTTCATTAATTAGACAAAAATTTTATGAGTGGATAAATCTAGACTGTAAAAACATGATTAAAAATAAAGTGGAGCATGTTAAATTATGTCGGTTGAAAATCTATCATGCATTCGAAGCATTATTATGTTCAGGAATGAGGATTGGTGAATTTTGTAATATCGATTGATCTAAAAGTCCGGCACATCGCTTTTCTAATTCACAAATTGATTCATCTGTTCGTGCTGAGATTGTTATCAATACAGAAAAAACATGTAAGCAGCGTGAAATTTATGTACCTTTAGCATGCTATCGTTTTTTTGTTGAACATAAAATTGTGATGAAATCTAAAATGATTGAAGAGGGATTCCGTATGTTCAATCGCTGGGCTAATTTTGATTTTTATTGATCTGCTCATAGTCTTCGAAGAACTTTAGCTACAATGATGTCAGAACTTAATATTAACATTAGTGCGATAGCCTTAGCTTTAGGTAACACACCTAGAACAGTCTTAACGCATTACATAATATCGTCAATTCGAAATGTCGATGCTACAGACATAGCCAATTGTTCTATGAATGGTACACTAATAAAAACTGGTAACATGTTTTTGAATAAAGATTGAATGCAGGTCAAGAATCAAAATAATCAATTGGAGTACTTCATGAATATGCACGCTAAAACGTTTTGCAAGCGTTTAGACAAGAATTAAGCAGCATGAGATAGATTTCCTAGTTTAAATAGAAATTCTTCACCAGACGCACTAGTACTGTAAAGATAATAATTTCTAGATAAAAATGGTATTACTTATATATTTCTTTACTTCTTTCTTTAAATTAATGAGCGATTTTAACATAGACTTGTAAACTAAAAAATAGTGATTAAACACCTCAATCTTTGCATATCCAGTAGACTATTCCTTATGATCGGAAACTAAATATGATTATGGAAAAACAAAAAAATGGTTACCACTTCTGGCTCGTTCCAATAGTTTTGGATCTGGTTGCACAGCATTACTACGACTTTCCTCTAAAAATTGTTTTTCTTTCTTAAATACTCAATACAATGCACGTTAGCATAATTTATTTTAGGATCCGCTTTTTATTGTAGTGATGTAACTAGTTTTAATCGTTCTCACTAGTAACGGTAAACACATTTATAGATTTCTATCTTATGTGAATGGTTTAGGATTATGCTTACCAATAACCGTTGGCTACATCGCTAAAGATTTATAAATACTAAATAACCCAATTAAAAAAGTTTGCAATTTTCCTAAAAATAACCTATCATATTAAAGATAAGTAATTAATAGGGATAAATGCGTGTTTTCGGAAAACACGCTTTTTCTTTGCTATTTGCAAATTTATTTTAATGACTACTAAACGAGACTTTTGTCAGCAAGCCTATCCTATTTAGAAGTTATAAGTAATTAATAGGGTAGTTTAGCAATACAAGAACTACATTTTATGAAAACTTGCTATAATAATTTTATCTAGCAGGTTCCAACTCCGACTATAACTGCCATACCTTTCGCTTAGGTAAACCTAAGAGAAAGTCGCAGAAAACAAGAGAAAATCTCTAAACCAAGATTGAGTTTAGAGATTTTTTATTTCCAATATATAAAAATATTGTATCGCATTTATGTGCAAGAATGAAAAACGCTTAAGTTTTGGATAAGAATAATTATTCGAAGGAAACTGTAGACTCCAGATTTAATAAAGTAACGAAAAAGATTGGGGAAGGTAAATATAGTAAGACATATGTGCCATTTTTACGAGGTTAAGTCATAAATATGCTTTAAAATTTTTTAATAACCTTTACTAATATTTTTCGATGGATTTTCAATATTTTTACCTGCTGTTGAGAACACCTCAAATCCAGCAAATGCTAACAAACAGGAGTTAAAAGCTCCAATAAAACTATCAAAAGTAAGAGATGAATCACTTGCTCAATATTCCACATTACTTTTACCATTCATGAATGCTAACACTACCGCTAATAACAATAAAAGAAGAAAGCACCTCATTTAACAAAACCACTATAGTTAGCAATCTTCTTAATCATGCTTACCAATTGATAAGTTAACGAAAAAGGAATATACACATACTGCATAAATCCGACTAATAATCCCGTCATTCTACCCATATTAGTACGAGCATAAACATATCCTACTCCATTACTCTTAGAATTATGTTGTCTTGCCAACTTAGCAAAAGCAAAAGCTATGGTTGCTGCAATAACTGCCATAAGCGAAATGAATTAAACATTAATATCATTTGCACCAACTAAATATGGGTAAGGCAAGAAAATGGCAAAATAAAGAATATAGCTATCATCGTTCATCCAAAGATTATGTACGCGACAAAAAAATAAGGTATCTAATGGCTAAGTGCCTTAATTTTATTCCATTAATTAATACTATTAACAAGATCTAATAAATCCTTGATGGATTGTACAGTGTTTCTAGTCGCATCTAGTAATCGATTAAATTCTTCAATATTTACATTAATAGCATTTGTTAAATCTGTTGTTACATCAGTTACAGTTGTTTGAATTTTAGCAACTAAATTTTGTAAATCAGTTGGAATCTGTTGGGTGTCATTAATAACTTTTTGTGCGTCGTTATGCATGCTTGTTACATCATTAACAAAGGCATCTCATCTTTTAACATTGAATAAATAATCTTCATGCAAAGCATTAGCAATATCAGTCAACGAAGTTAATTCATTTACTTTCTTATTTTCTAAAATGGCTCATGGTAATTGAAAACCATCAACACCTAATTGAGCTATATAGTCTAATACGGTTGGCAATATTTCTTTAACTTGCGCTACTAAATCAACCACAGTACCTAGTACATCGCCAATAGAAGCAATCTATTGTTTGGTATCATTATCTAATAACCCACTAGTGATGGCAGTCGCATCAATTTTGGCTTGAATTTCATCTATTTTTCGTTGAATTGCAAATCTTTCTGAATTAGCCGGAGCATAAAAAGATACGATTGTAACAAAATCAAATAGTTTAATTTCGATATGTCCGTTTGCATCACAAGTAGTAACCACATAATCGGAACCCACGATAGAAATTCAATTATTAAGTGTCATAGCAGTATGACGCGCTTCACCACCAGTAATAATTACTTGATCGTTTTCTATTTTATAAGTTACATTCCTTCATTCGGCTGTTGTAGGGACAAAAAAAGTAGTCGAGCTTTTACTACCATCTGGAATACTACCTTCATTTTCCACAAAAGCTGGATATTGATTCAGTTGTATTTTTAATTCTTCAATTTCTTTTTGTCATGCTCGTGTTTGTTCATCAGAAGGGGCATAAGCCATAATTGCATCAAATGCACTACGAGTTTGTGCTAATTGACTTTCCAGTAAATCTAATAACCCTGTAAATTCATTTAAATAAACTTTATCCCCAGTCAATATTCTTGCGCCCATATTGATAAGAGACAAATAGGTTTCCTTAATTTCAGGTAATTCTACACCCACTAAACTTAAAATAGACCCCAGTGATTTTTTTAATGTATCAATAGTGTCAACTGCCCCATCAACTATTTGAGCTATTGGTAAAAAATATTGTTCAGAATATTGTTGGCGTTCTGTCATCATTCAAATGTAAATAGTTTAGATGCATTATTCAATAAATTGGTCAATGTATTGAAAGTAGACTTAGTATTGTGAATAATGTTGTTAATATCATTCACAATTTCAACGTTATTATTGTAAATATCTTTGCCTACATTAAGTGTATCATTCAACGAATCTACAAGTGCATTGTATTGGTTAATGTTATTTTCAATTGCTTGAGTAACATTTTCCACCTCAACGTCAATAGCTTCATCTTTAGTTGCAACATATAAATTAACATGAATGTCTGCGTATGAATACGAATTATAATCTTCAACACTAGAATAAACTCTTGTGCTATTAGTCATTTTTTGCTTTGATGAAACACGAACGGTTAAATCAAATTGACCAGAGGATTGTGGTACGCCAGTAAAAATACCAGTATTCCCATCAAATTCTACTCCTTGTGGTAAATCACCCAGTAGGATATTGAATGGTAATTATTGAAGTAGAACATGGAATATTATGTCGTCGCTTCCAAATACACAAGTCGACAGAGAAAGATCACATATGCTTTCTAAATGATGCTAAACAGTATTATCGTAATGAGCACGGAATTGAAATAGTTTCCATTCAAATGGATAATGCACCAGAATATGCTAAATCTCATAATTCTTATGAAAAAATTGTTCG
>JAIRKU010000013.1 GCA_031259945.1 Mycoplasmataceae bacterium | reverse complement strand
GAATATATTCCAACACATTTAGCAAAGAAATGACAAAAATATTTGAATTCAAATTTAGATATAAAAATAACTAATAAATGTTGCGACTTAATTAAAGGCGTTCTTAAAAAAGACAAACGCCCATCTTTTGTTGGTTTGCGAAATGAAGAAGCTGATAGGCGAAAATGAGAGTGAGAAAAACATGGTTGCATCCGATGAGACAAGAAAATTAAACGTTGCACGCCTATATCAATTTTTACCAAAACAGATGTTTGGCGTTACATTAAAGAAAATAGTTTAGATTATCCCAAAGCTTACGACATGGGTTGAAACCGGACTGGTTGCTTAATGTGTGGGTTTGGGACACAGTTCAAAAGAAGACGGCAAGAACTATTAAAAATTAAAAAACTATATCCAAACATATGGAATAAATACAACAAATACTTTAGACCATTTTGGGTATTAGAAAATTGAAAGGAATTATTATAAAAATGAAATTATTCAAAAAAATAGATAGATTAAACAACCAAGACTTCGTTCATAAGGAATTGATAAAAGACTTATTGCGAAAAGAACTAAAAGAATGTTACCAATTGGATTACAAAAACATTGACGATAAACCATTTTCATGGGCAAAATATAAAAAAATAGAATTGGAGTAAATATGAAAAGACGAATAATTCAATTATTAGAAAAGAACGATGGTAATTTAAAATCATTAGGTTTTTTAGGTGTTACTTGAAAAAAGTACAAAGACGGTAAAATTTACATTCTCGCTTATAAGCGCGGCACAAATAAACAATATACTCAAGAGTTTTATTTGGCTAAATGTACTGGTGTTTTTCCACTGGAATATACATTTGAATTAATCAACGATGGCGAATAAAAATATATTAGATCCAATATTGCAGGATAAGTTTCGTTACCATTATGAAAAAGCTAAAGCAATTTTAACTGACGAGAAAATATCTGAAATATTACATTACACTGATTCTAAAGAAAACCCTTTCTATAAAGCTTATTTAAGCCCTTGTGTTTATGATTTAACAGCCGGGGCTAAAGGCACCGCTAAAACGTTTACACGCGGCATTATGGAAGCTTTAATAAAACTAATTAAAGATCCAAACGAAAACCCATTTATTTGTCGTAATTTTTATAAGCATATTCAAACCACTATTAAGCCCGCTTGTTTACAAGCATTGATAGTTTTAAAAAATAAATGGGGTATCGATTTAATTGATAATTTTGTAGTATTAAGAGAACAAATTGATTTCTACAACGGTATTAATACAACACCGCAATCTATTTATTTTGGTAACTGAGAAAATATTCAAGCTATCCAAGGTTTTACTCTACCAGACCCTAATTTTTATATTAGTGAATTAATCATTGACGAACCAATCGAGGATCCAGAGTTAAGTGAGACTAAACCAGAAAAACTACAACAAATTTATGAAATCCAAGAATCTTCTCTATCACTATTGTTGGATAACACCATTTTTAGGAAAAAACTACCAGTCGGTGTCAAACCGAAATGTAAATTTTTCTATAACCCATTCGATCCAAACCATTGGTTAATATTAAACTTTCAAAATGAAGTAGCCCCATATGACAACGATATGTATGATGAGTTAATTGAAAATAAGTTTTATCAAGCTCAAGATAGTGACTTCGGACACGGTTTAGGTATTATATTTACAGGATTAAGTAGAGAATTTCCACCAGCCGATACCATTAGCGAAATTCAACGTGCTAAATGGAACGAATTAAAAGAAAAAAATTATCGATTATGAATGGTAACCGTAATCGGAGTAGCTTTTCTAGAAAACGAAAATACCAGTAAGTTTTACTTAAGAAAGTTTATTTATAACCAAGATGGCGATTATAAACATGACTGAACTTATCACGACAATATAAAAAAAGAAATTAAAGACGGTAATATCATAGCTTTATGTTGTGGATTAGATGTTGGTGTTGTTGATGCTACTGCTATGGCGTGTGTAGCTGTGGATAAAAATGCTAATTTAATTATTGTTAATATCATTCCGGAAATATTAAAAAAAGAAATTAAACATAATAAAAAAATAGTTGTTGAAGCTAACAATAATACAGCTATTGCTATTATGCGAACGTGGGACGACGAATTAGGTATTACTAAAATTGATGATAACAATCAAGATGTTAGGCCCACAAGTGAATTTGCTTCAGAGTATATACCAACCCTATTAACAGACAACATGCACTGTATTCAAGCTATACGGATTATTGCTAATAATCAAAACTACCCATTAAACTGTTACATGGCAATTCGAAGAGATGGGCGTAACCAAGATACTGGGGCTATTGAATATTTTGGGATTGAAAATAGACAGAAGTTTTGAATTAATTTATTTGAAAGTAAAAAAATAAAATTTTGTTCAGGCACTGAATTCGCAATCGACATATTAGCACAACAAGTAATACCAAATGGCGAAACTAAACGTGACGAAACGATTAATCGAAATATTTATGACGTTATTAATGCTTTAGAAAATGCTTGTAGTGGCGTTTATCGTATTAGACAAGAACAAGAAAACGAGTTAAATTAATGATCGCCGTAATGAGTATAAGCAAGTAGTATTGTAATAGTATCGTTTTCATACGCAAACACAATGCGATGCTTATGAGATAAATGCATGCTTCAACAATTTGCGTATTTAGCGTTACTTCCTAAACGTTCTGCGTGAAATGCTTTATACGGCGGTTTGTTATTTGTTAAATAGCCAATAATTTCTTTTGTTTTTTCATTTACTTGTGGATTAATACGTTGGCTAATTTTAAAATCAGCTATAGCATTTTTAGTCCACAAGATTTTATTTATCATTTATATTAAAATTGTAAACATTGCCGCTTTTGTAATCATTGAATGAATTTTCTAATAAATTAGAATTGATAATATTTATTTGCTTTTGTGTAAGCTTCCCGCTATCCATTAATTTCAATAAATTTTCATAAGATATGATAATAATGGATTTTTTCGGAATTATTCTATAGGGCACAAAATTTGATGCTTTAATGGCTTTTACAATAGTTGAATGATTGACAATGAATTCGTTGTGTGTATAAGCTAAAGGAGTTGCCATTAATGCACCAGCAGAAATTAATGCCTTTACTTTTCTTTGTATCTGCATAACAAAAACATTATAAATGATTTTTAAAATATTTAGTATTCACATTTATTTGTGGTATAGCATCCGTTAACGAAAAGAAACATTATGTCAATCCCAAAATATGTTAACGGAAAAATAGTATATGAATCTATCAGTCCTAAAGATGTATGGGTAACACCGTATTCAAACGCCCATCGTGAATTTATCAAATACGCTGGTAAATTACAAGCTTTAGCACTGGCTAACGAATTACCACAGTTTGATACAGGTAATGAAGCAGCCAACGAATTATGAAATGAAGTTATTAATCGTAGCGATGGTGTTAATTTATTTTATAAAAACGAACAGCAAATTAGCACTGGTGCTTCATTAATTGGTTTTAAAACAAGTTGTTGTGTTGACGATAACGGCGAATTAACTAAAGGCACCGAACTATTTAACGCTAATCCATTGATGTATATTAAAAAAGCGGGGCAATTAATTTACTTACTTGTTGAAATATGCCAACTTAAAAGTAAAAGTACTTATGACTATATCATTTGTCAAGAATGAGTTAAAGATAGTACAGTAACACGTAACGTAGCTATTCTAAAGAAAGAATATAACGATTTTTTTACCAACGGGCGAATTCCTAACAAGTACAATGTTGATACAATCGATTTCGACGAATTAGAACGTAACAATATACCACCAGAACATAATAACTTTTATCGTAACATACCATACAAGCTTTATGTAAATAATGCTGACTGTAAAGGTGATTTGGATGATATCGACGAAATTTATTTCAAATCTCTTGACGCATATAAACAAATGTTGCCTATTGACATGCTAATTAGCCGTACATTTGCTTTTGTAAATGCCAACATATCTAAAAACTTCAATATTAGTAAAAAAATGTTAACGGCTACTGATAACTTAATTGAAACCAACAATTCTCAAACACAATACACTGGTAGCGGCGTTAATTTAAGCCAAGGCGTCTCACAAGCTCAACAAATATGAACATCAATTACTAACACCATTAGAACTATTAAAGAATTAGCTTTTTTAAGAATTCAAGCAAGTGACACCGGCAAAAACAATAAACACACCAGCGAAATTGAATCTTTAAACGCTAATGCTGACGATATGATTGAAATGAAAGCCAATACACGTGAAATGGATCATATCGATTTGCTAATGAATTGAAAATGATTTGAATGAGACAATAATAGAGTTAATTTAGATTTTAAACGTAGCGACTGTAAAGTAATGGTTACAGGAAGTACCGCATGACTTAAAGAACAAGCAAAAATAGCAATAGCTAATCAAGATGGTTACACTAATCCAAACGCCCCTAAAAATAATGTAGAAACAGATGAAGGAGATGACAACTAATGAGTTATGGTATAGTCGCACAATTTGTTGAACGTAAAAATAAACTGTTTGTTTATGAAGTGCGCGGTTTTAATGGTGGTGCGTTTGAAACCATGATTAAAGAGAATGCTAATAATTACAGAGGCCTACGGCAAGTTAAAAATATAGACGAACCAACTGATGGTTCTTTTGTTGGTTGTTATTATGAACCAAAGATGGAAGCTTCCGTTATGTTTAAAGATGACGACAATACTAATGCTGGATTATCTATTCTTACCACATTTACGTTTGTCACTAACGACGATTTAACTTTTTTACAAGAAACAAATAAGTTTTATGTATTTACTGTTAACAAACCTTTTGCTGATGGCGATAAAACATACATCTTAAACGGACAAGCCATTAGAATGACAAAACAAAGCGGGGATGTTGATTTACGCAGCCAAGGATTACCTACTAACCGTAACTTTACTGGCGAAATGTGATGTTTAGGCCTACAAGAAGTTAGTAAACTAATTAATGATCAGAAATCAAACATTATTTTTTATCACAATGAGATCAGCGAACTACCAGACGATGCTGAAGTGTGAATTGATAAAACATTTGAAATAGGGTTGGAGAGTCAGACATTGATAAATTCAATTCAATTTGTAGGAGAAGTTAAAGATACTGAAAAAAATATTGTTTTCGATAATATTAATTTAGATGTTGAAATTAAAAACGGTTTCTTATTTCCTTTAAAAGCTTGGCCTATAAATGTAGATGATAATAATTTAGAACTATATTTACCTGATTACGACCCATTACATATGGATATAAATTTAGTAAAAGATTTAGTTAATGTAACTGGGGCAAATTGGATTTCTATTGACGAAAACGAATCTGAGTTTGATGAAAATTCAATACTATGAGTGGATGAATTATTTAATAAATATTTTGGCGACACTTCAATGAGTGTTTACACAGACTCAACTAGAGATGGTACTAAAATAAATATTAATAGTTTAGGTAAAGAAAATGCGCTTACCCCAATCGATATATGACAGTTAGCGGTTTTTAATTCAGTCGTGATTCCAAATAGTAATTTACAAATAAATTCTCAAAGTAATACATACACTGCGGTTTTTAATTTTAATACCGATTATATTGATAATTGAATTGGAACTTCCATTGCTTTCCCGCAATACTTAGGGTATTATACAATTACACCTAATACACATACTATGTATGGTTTAGTTGGAAATGGGTTTTACGATAATCAATTATTTTTTAATATTTATAAATTTTCTTTCGCATCATCTTCGTTTATAAATAGTAAATATTTTTCAACTTTCGGTACAAAAAATAATCTTTCGGCGATTTTGCTTAATTTTTATCTGATAAACTATAGATCGGATTTTGATTTAAGCATGAGTAATGAATCAGACAAATCTTTTTTTATATATTCAGCAGTCTTAAACGCTCCGATGCTTTTTAGTCAACGATTAGGACAACGCATGCAATTAAAAAGTAATTTTTTTAAAATAAGAAAAAACAAAACAACAAGTGAATTATTTTTAACACCCAAAATTAACAATATTTCAAATTACAATTCATTTTTTCTAAATATTAACGCAATTTCATTCCCGCTTTTGCCTAAAAAAATAGAAAATAGTGTTAATGTTTCAACAGATCTTTCAAAACTTGATATTACAAAAGATGATTGAAGTAGATATCAATGTTTTATGTTTGCTAAAAATTTAGACATTTTCAATAATTTATTTAATTTAATGAATGAACAAACAAATTGAATTGTGAATTCTAATAAATTAGCTGAATTACATGAAAAAGTTGACCCTGATTTTATCGAGGAATTAAGTATATTTAATTTTAAAATCGCCGGGGAATTTATGGCTGATAAATATAAAATTAAGAAAATAAAACAAATAAATATTTACAACATTTACGGCACAAAAGTTTCTAATAAAATTAATTTTTCTTATAAAGACAAAAATGAAATTATAAAATCGTTTACTTTTGAAATGAAAAGTAATTTATTTTCTGGAATATCCATAAATAAAACACTAACAACAATTTTGTTATAATCCTTAGGTGATAGTTTTAGGGACACTGAAGTTTAATAAAAGGGTAGGAATTATAGATCTATCTTTTTTTCATACTTATTTCGTTATAAGCAAAATTGCTAATCAACACTTTGTTACTTCTTATAAGTATAGAGTTTTGTTAATTGGAATAGCCCAAAAAATAAAAGTATACTTCGACGAGCATAACTACAAGCTTTTAAGAGAATATTTTCAACAAAAAGACTCGCTTACCCCCCCCCCCCCCCCCCCACAGGGGGGGGAGGGGTTAGCGAAAAATTTATTGAAAAAAGAAAAAAGTCGGGGGGGTTTTTTTTTTTTG
>JAIRKU010000024.1 GCA_031259945.1 Mycoplasmataceae bacterium | reverse complement strand
AATAGCTTGGTGTATTAATCGTGTTTAAATTATTATTTAAAATCCCGTAGAGATTTATAATCACAAGTATGAAAAAAATGACTACTAATCAAATACGTCAATCATGATTGGATTTTTTTAAAAGTCATGATCATTTTGAATTACCGTCAAAATCTTTAATACCAATAAATGATAATTCATTGTTATGAATTAATTCTGGTATCGCAACTCTTAAAAAGTTCTTTTCAGGAATTGAAAATCCACCAAGCCCAAAACTAGTTAATTGTCAAAAAGCTATCCGAACCAATGATATTATGAATGTTGGTGTTACTGCAAGACATCATACTTTTTTTGAAATGCTTGGTAATTTTTCTATTGGTGATTATTTTAAATCAGAAGCAATTAAATTAGCTTATCAATTACTAACAAAAGTTTTTCTAATTAATCCTAGTCTACTTTATATCACAGTTTATCAAGAAGATAATGATGCATACAATATGTGATTAAATTTAGGTATTAACCAATCGCATATTGTTAAAGGTAATAAAGATCGTAATTTTTGAGATGTCGGCCAAGGGCCATGTGGGCCATGTACTGAAATCTTTTACGATCGAGGTATAAAATATGATCCTACTAACATAGGTATTAAATTATTTTATGATGATATTGAAAATGATCGTTATGTAGAAATTTGAAATATTGTTTTTAGTCAATTCAATAATGATGGCAATAACAATTACACTGAATTATCACGTAAGAATATTGATACTGGCGCAGGACTAGAAAGACTTGCAAGCATTAGTCAAGAAGTGCCAACAGACTTTGATACCGACATTTTTCAACCCATAATTGCTGCAATAGGGTTACTGACTAATGAAAAATATGATTCTGATGCCTATTTTAACAATGATGTTAAACAATTAAATATTAATCGTCATTTTAAAATTATTGCAGATCATGTTAAAGCATCTACATTCGCAATTGCCGATGGAGCTATTCCAGGTAACAAAGATCGTGGTTATGTTTTACGACGTCTAATTCGTCGCGCCATGATTAGTGCACGGGCACTTAAAATTAAAGATAACTTCATTACTGATGTTGTTAACAATGTAATCATCAGTATGGATGATTACTATCCATATTTAAGACAAAAACAAACGCAAATTGTTGAAATTTTGTCTAAAGAAGAACAATTATTTAAAGTAACCTTAGAAAATGGCCTCAGACTATTTGATGAATTGGTATTAAAAAACGGATTACATATTGATAATGTTTTTAAGTTAGTTGATACTTATGGTTTTCCATTTGAAATTATTGTGGAATTAGCTAATGAACGAAGTGTGAAAATTGATGAAGCGGCTTATGAAAAAAAATTACAATCTCATCAAAAAATATCTAGAGCTAATTTACATGTCAAAGGAATGCTATCGCAAAATAAAGCATTAATTGAATTTACAACGCCATCTACCTTTGATTACACTAAATTGTCTATAAAAGCTAATATCATTGCATTGTTTGATGAAAATTTTAAACCTGTGGAAGTTTTAAATAAAATAGGATGAGTTGTTTTTGATCATACCGTGTTTTATGCAACTAGTGGTGGGCAACAGCATGATTTAGGTACAGTTGATATCAAACAAAATAATTTCGCAGTTATCGATGTAATCAAAGGCCCTAATGGTCAACACTTTCATAAAATTGATGCTAACATTCCATTAACATTAGGCCTACCTGCTGTTTTACACATAGATGACCAAACAAGATTAAAGATTTCACGTAACCACTCTGTTGAACATTTAATTCAGCACGCATTGCAAACAATAATTAATCAAAACATTAAACAAGAAGGTGCTTTTAAATCACCGGAAAAAGTTACTTTTGATTTTCAACACACTGCAAAACTAACCAACGAACAAATTACAGCAGTTGAAAATAAAGTTAATGAGTATATTAAACATGGGCTTATAGTGCATACTAAATTAATGAATTTAGAAGAAGCCAAAAAAGATGGAGCCACAGCATGATTTGATGATGTCTATCAAAAAATAAAAGGTAGGCTACGTGTTGTATGTATTGGCGATGTTTCTAAAGAAATATGTGGTGGTACACATGTTTTGAACTCCAAAGATATTGAACAGTTCTATGTTGTAGGAATTGAAAATAAAGGTGGTAATTCATGAAGATTGGAGGGTATAACCTCTAATGATACAATTAATAACTATATTGCGAATCAAATTGCCATTATTCAAAATGATATCAATCGCATGTATGAAGATGTTGTTAAGCATAGTGTAATTACTAATGACTTTGTAACATTAGTTAAAGAAACCGACTATGAAGCATCTAAAGACAATTTACATAAATTAAATATTCGATTGAATCAAATTCAATCACTTTATCATTCATTGATGTTACAAGCACATAAAAATTCATCAAAAAACGAAATTAAAGTAATTAAATCATTAGATAGAAAAAATAGTTCATCTCATAAAGTTATATATTTTATTTACCAAGGAAATAACAATAAAGTAATTAACCAAGCCTTAACAGAATTAGCTAACAATGACCAAGAACATGCTTTCATTTTGATTAACGAAATAGAGAGAAAAATACAATATATCATAACCGCTAGTAAAAATTATGTTGATAAACATCATTTTAGTGCTAATGATGTTGTAAAACAGTTGAACAAAGTTTCGCTAGGTAGTGGTGGTGGTCGTGCTGAATTTGCGCAAGGTGGTACATCCGATAAAACCAAATTACCAGATATCATTAAATTAGTTGAGTCTTTATAAAATTTGAAAGTTAATGATTAATTTAAATTAATAAATTAATTTAGAAAAAATATTTTTATTTTAAAAAATTTTATGATAGATTATTAAATGTAGGTTGTTTGAGATTCTTAGGATTGTTAGATAAGAAGATTAATGCTTAAAAACATTAACCGTAATAATCCAAAGAACAATAATGATTTACATCCATGATTCTTCAAACAAGGTTACGCGAACCTTGTTTTTTTTATTTTCGAAGGGCAAACGGGGTATTTACCATTAAAACAACCTGTACAAAATTTATTCTGCCCACCACAAGTTTGAATTAAATTATCCAAACTTAAAAACCCTAAATAATCACAACCAATGAATTGTTGCATTTTTTTGAAGGAATATTTATTGGCTAACAAATGATTCCTATTGGGTGTATCAATTCCCAAGAAACAAGGATATTGAATTACTGGGCTGGCTAAAAGTAAATAAACTTTTTTAGCACCAGCTTGTTTGAGTGATTTTACTAAATAATGTGATGTCGTCCCTCGCACAACTGAATCATCAATTAAGATGATATCTTTATTGGCGATATTAACCCGTAAAGGATTTAATTTAATATAAACAGAATGCTCACGTAATTCTTGGGTAGGTTTAATAAAAGTTCTTGCTACATAACGATTTTTAATTAATCCTACACCATACGGAATGCCACTAGCTTGCGCATAACCAGTTGCTGCATGGACACCAGAATCTGGTGCACAAATTACCATATCAGCTTTTAAATGATGCTCTTTATACAATAATTCCCCTTGTCGGATTCTTGATAAATAACAATTAATCCCATCAATTGTAGAATCAGGTCTTGCAAAATAGACATATTCAAATATACATGTATGTTGTGGTTCATTTTTAGAATAATTAATTGATTTAATACCAGATTTAGTAATAACTACCATTTCACCTTTATTAAGGTCTTTTATAAAAGTAGCGCCAATCACATCTAATGCACAAGACTCAGATGATAAAACATAGGCACCTGTTTTTAATCTACCTAAACATAATGGCCTAATCCCATATGGATCACGTACACCAATTAGTTTATCTTTAGTCATAATCAACAAACTAAATGCGCCTTTGATGGTCAAAATAGTTTTTTTCACAGCGTTAATAAGGTCAAATTCGACTAAATTTTTGGAAATTAATTTAATAATGGCTTCGCTGTCGACAGATGTATAAAAATTAGAACCACGTCTTTCTAATTGATCTCTTATTAAATCAGCATTAATCAAATTACCGTTATGCGCAACCGCAATTGGACCAATTCGAGTGTCAGTTAGCAATGGTTGAACATTTTCAACCCCTTTTGCTCCAGCTGTGGAATAACGTACATGTCCAATTCCTAAACAAGGTTTTATTTTATTTAAATCATTAATTACATCGCGATTAAAAATTTCACCAACTGAACCAACATTTTTATACTGGTCTACAGTTTTAAAGTTACTCACCGTAATACCCGTTCCTTCTTGGCCACGATGTTGTAATGAAAATAAACCATAATATATTAATGAAGGAATTTCTATTGGTCGTTTAGAAAAAATTCCAAAGATTCCACAAGCTTCTTTTGGCTTTTGAATAAAACTCCCTTGATGATTCATGCATACATTATAAGGAAATAAAAATAATCTTTAAGATACGCTAGTCTGAATTTACATACTACTTAGAGAAAATAATTTTATTAAGTTATAAAAGATTATTGATACTGTAAAATAATATTGATACTGTAAAAATGATACTGTATTTTTTTATCAGAATAAAAGGTGTGTTATTAATATGAAAGACTTCAAAGAATATAAAAAACTTAATGAACCTAATAAAAAAGGAAAGCGAGAAAATTGACAAACTGCCATCGGACTACAAGCAGTAGACGGTTTGAAACCTAGCAAATATTTGATGGAAACAGCTAAAGAAAACATTAATGGTAATATTTCAATTTATGAGGTCCAAGAGCGATTAAATAGATACTATAAAGAAAAACCTGTAGAAAACACGAATCTCAACACCGAAGAAGCAGATAAAGTTTCTGCTAGAATTATTGAGATTTTAAACGATAAAAGTTTTTCTTTCTCTCCCATTGAACTTATTACTATTCATAAAAAGTTGTTTATAGAATTATTGGGCGGACAAAATTCAAAAGCAAAGGCCGGCATAATTCGTGATTACAATATTTCTAAAGAAGAATGAGTATTAAATGGAGCGAGCGTTTGTTATGCAAGTGCTAATAGCATTATGCCTACATTGGAATATGATTTTAACCAAGAAAAAAGTTTTGACTACAAAAACTTAGATAAAAGACATATGGTTGAACATATTGCTCAATTTACTTCAAACCTCTGACAAATTCACCCATTTGGCGAAGGAAATACACGAACAATTGCAGTTTTCATAATTAAATATTTAAGAGCTTTAGGATTAGATATAAATAATGAATATTTTGGAAAAAATAGTTGATATTTTAGAAATGCGCTTGTTCGTGCTAATTACAACGATCATAAACATTATGTTTATGCAACTTTTAAATATTTAAATAATTTTTTTGAAAATCTTTTATTTGGTAGTAAGCATGAACTTAAAAATCGAGATTTAAAAATTTATATTAAAGATAATCCGTATACAAAACAAGAAACTGTACTTAGTATGATTAAAGAAGATCATAAAATAACAGCCGCTATTCTTTCTAAGAAACTTAATAAAGGAATTGCTACAGTTAAACGAGAATTGAAACGATTAAAAGATAATGGTTATATTTCAAGAATAGGTAGCGATAAAACAGGAAGTTGAAAAATATTAAAATAACTC
Organism: Mycoplasmataceae bacterium; assembly: GCA_031259945.1. GTDB lineage: Bacteria > Bacillota_I > Bacilli_A > Mycoplasmatales > Mycoplasmoidaceae > Malacoplasma_A. The sequence continues at coordinate 35,314 of JAIRKU010000024.1, read as the reverse complement.
CTTTCATCGTAAGGGACCAATTGAGATACACCCATTAAAGTAGAACGCTCACAAATATTTTTTAAAAAAATTTATTATAAATATGGGGTTGGGTAACCAACACGAAAGAGCAATCACTGCAAGCCGGGATTCCGGGAAAGTGTGGTAGATAACAGACAGTAATGTCTGTTTTTTCTTTACATTGTGTTTAATATCCTATGATTCAATAAATATGTAATACTGAAAACTATCGAGAAATTATTTTGAGAAAAACGGAATTTATTCTAAAAAAAGAATTAGATTCATCTCATTTAAAAATTGACAATCGATATTGAATAGGCCCAGTTATAGGAGGGGACAAATTGGACATTTTTTTAAAGAACAAACGATACATACTTCTTAACAAAACGAAAATGTGAATAATAAACGTATCGAATGATACAGATTTAAAAAACAACCCAATCAATATATTTCTATTTCACAAATGGCTTTTATTCCAAAGGAATTAGCAATACCGATAAATCGTAAATTACTTAATCCTAACGATAGAGAACGTTTGAATGAATTCAAACAAAATCTTTTATGTATCAGTCGATAATGAAAAATCCATTTCAGAAAAAGTATTGATATGTATAACAAAATCTAAAAATGAACCATGATGGCGCGATAAATATGCTTCGCCTTATGAAAAAATGAAAAAAGCTTATATTGACTATATAAAAGGTAAAAAAATATAACTACATTAATGTTCTTATAGTCAAGAATCGCTAAATTTAAAGACACTAAAAAAGTGAATAGATGTCTAATTGTTAATAACTTTCAATCATAAGAACGACATTAATTAGTGCTAAACTATAAATGTTGGTAAAATCACCTATCAGATAATACTTTTTTAATCTCGCTTAAAATACAACACAAACCTTTAATTAGGAATACACATTCCCATATGATATTATTAAGACCATGCAGGTATAGTTTAGTGGTAAAACAATAGCTTCCCAAGCTGTGGTTGTCGGTTCGATTCCGATTACCTGCTCCAAAAATTAACTCCAACTCTATAGTGTGGAGTTTTTATTTTAAAATAAGCTTTGCTTATATTGTAGAAAAAATATAAATGGTTCAAACGCTTGTATAATGCTCACATGAAAAAAGTAGTTCGTAAAGTGGAATTTGCTAGTTTTAATCTTAAAAAAGATAAGACTGGCTCTTTCCATCAAGCGAAATCTGTTAACGCTTCTACCGACCACGAATTATTGTTGCAGATTGCCAGTGGTTTAAAAGTTGTTCAGACTAATTTGAAGGTTGTTCAAGCTGACGTTAAAGATGTTAAAACTCGAGTGACTAATCTAGAGTACGAAGTTAAAACAATCAATATTCGTTTAACAAATGTAGAAAGCGTTCTTAAACGCAATAATCTAAAATAAACTCAATTGATTGTCTTCATCTAAATTTGATGTAACTCCCATATTGTTTAATGTCGCTAAAATTGTTTTTGTTATTTTAGTACGTTGAATTAAATCCAATTTAGAAGTAAACGGTTTAGCTTTACGAGCATCCACAATAGATTGAGCAGCTAATTCGCCCATACCATCTATGACTTTAAATGGAGGAATAAGTGTTTTACCCTCAATTTTATAATTAAAAGCATCAGATTTTTGTAAATCAATGTTAGTAAATGAATACCCTCTAGCTAACATTTCTAATGCTAACTCATAAGTGGGGATTAAATCTTCTTCTTTTACTTTCACAGTACCTTTAGTCTTATAGTCTGACAATCTTGTCTTAATATCATTTAATTTATTTCTAATACCATCAGCACCTTTTAATAAAGTGGGCAAATCACTCACGGCGGGACGAATGCTAAAATAAGTGGCATAAAAAGCCAAAGGATAATGAATTTTAAATCATGCGATCCGATAAGACATCATTACATAAGCGGTTGCATGCGCTTTAGGAAACAAGTATTTGATTTTGTTACAAGAATTAATGTATCATTCAGTAACACCCATTTTACGCATTAAATCCATTCATTCTTTAGTTAATCCTTTACCTTTTCGTACAGCTTCCATGATTTTAAAAGCATTTTCATTGTCAATTCCTACATGTATTAGGTAATTCATGATGTCATCGCGACAAGTAATGACCTCTGATAATTTCATACCATGAGATGTAATAAGATTTTCAGCATTATTTTTCCAAACGTTGGTGCCATGAGCCAAACCACAGACACGTACTAAATCAGCAAAAGTCTTTGGTTGAGCGGTTATTAACATACTACGTACAAATTGAGTAGCAAACTCTGGCAAACCAAAGGATGCCACTTTTTCACCTAATAATAAATTGGGGTCAATTTTAAGCGAATCTAGTGAAGAATAAAGTTTAAGAACATCATGATCATTAAAAGGAATATCTTTGATTTTTACACCAGTGATATTCTCTAGCATCTTTAAAGACGACGGATCTTCATGACCCAGAATATCAAATTTTAATAAATTATCATGGATTTTATCATAATCGAAATGAGTGGTATATCAAGTCATTTCACGATTATCGGCCGGAAAATTGTATGGTGTAAAATCTAATATGTCATATTCTTTAGGAACGATTATTATGCCGCCAGGGTGTTGCCCTGTGGTTCGTTTTACATCAATACATTTAGAAGCGATTCATTCAATGGTAGAGCTTTTAATTTGTTCATTAGGTTTGGTTAATTCAAAATAATTACGCACTCAACCAAAAGCAGTTTTCTCGGCCACAGTAGAAATGGTGCCTGCTCTAAAAGTATGTGTTTCGCCAAACATTTTACGAATGTAATTGTGCGCATGGATTTGATACTCACCTGGAAAATTTAAATCTATATCTGGTACTTTGGGATCGTTAGGAAACCCTAAGAAAGTTTCAAAAGGAATGTTATGTCCATCACCAGACATTGTCGCACCACATTTCGGGCAAACTTTTGGCGGTAAATCAAATCCATCAGCATGATTAGAAATGTTAAAATTAACATGTTTACATTTTTGACAATAATAATGAGGTTTTAAAGGATTAACCTCTGAAATATTTGTAAGAAAAGCAATAATGGAAGAACCAACAGAACCTCTTGAGCCCACAATATATCCGGCTTCATGAGTCTCTTTAACTAAAAGATAACATATTCAATATATGATTGAATAATCATTATCAACAATCATTTTTAATTCGTGGTTAATACGATCCATGATAATCGCCGGAACTGTGTCGCCATAAACTTCATAAATACGTTGATTAACCAATTCTTTTAGTTTTGTAGCAACGTCTCCCAATTTAGGCCGATATGAACCAGTTTTGATTGGTTTAATATCTGGTTTAATTTGTTCCAGAAATAGTTTAGAGTTGTTAACAACAATATCCTTAATTTTTTGTTCATCTTTTAAAAAAGTAAATTCTTTTAACATTTCTTTAGTTGTTCTTAGATGTAAATCAGGCATCACTTCATTACTTTCACTATATCGATAAAATCGGTGACTACCTCCACCTACTTGTTTGGTATGAACATAAACACTATGTGCTATTTTATCGCTAGAATCTAGATAATAAGCGTCACTAACAGCAATAACTTTTTTATTAAGATTATTAGCCACATCTATAATTTTAATAATGGTTTTTTTAATATCAATTTCAGTGGTTTCACCACGATGGATCAAATGCGCTAAATTACTAATAGGCGCAATAAAAATATAATCATAAAACATCATAGCTAGAGCTAATTCTTCGTCGGTGCCGTTTATTGCAATATCTCAAATATCGCCTTCGGTAGGATGGTTAGCAATTAATAAATTAGAACGATTGTTTTTAATTTCATCGCGATAGACGCGTGGACGACGATGCAAATTATTAGTATGTGATGTAGATACTAATTTATAAATATCTTTGATACCTTTTTGATTTCGTGCATAAACTTGGATGAAATAACCAAATTGGTTATGGTGTAAATACTTATTTTGTAATTTAGTATTTATTTCATTAATATTTTTAATATCTTGCGTATTTAATTTATGACGCATAGCTTGTCAAACTTCATTTAAAATTCGTGCATCAAAATTAGCACGGTGAGCAATTGATTCATCATAATTTAATTTAAGATCACGCGAAATGACACCTAAATTGTGCCGAGTAAGATGCGTATTAATGGCATGTGAAAGAAGCAATGTATCAATCACTGTATTTGTTAATTTAGGCATATTATTTTGTTGTAATTTTTTGTTAATAAAACGAATATCAAAATTTAAAGCATTGTGAGCTAATATTACAGCATCACCAAAAAAATCAACAATTTTATTTAATGTTGTCTTGATATTTGGCTGCCCAGCTAACATTTCATCAGTCATATGAGTTTTTTCTTTTATTTTGTATGACAGAGGGCGATTAATGCTTACAAATCAATCAACTTCATCAACGATGATACCATCTTTAATTTTAATAGCGCCAAACTCTGTTATTTCGTCAAATTCATTATTTAAACCAGTAGTTTCAATATCAAAAATAACAATCTCACTATCATTTAAATCCTGGCCACGAGGATTTGTTACAATTTCAATATTAAAATTAATTACATTACACTCTAGACCATAAGCAATTTTTTGTTTAAATTTGTTAGAAGCATTCATTAAAGTTGGATAGGCGTGGACGTTAAAGCGATCAGCTACTCCTATTCCTGCCCAATTAAAAATTTTTGATCTACGGACTAATTTTTCTGGATCAATTAAGCCATCAAACATGGACATATTAGTATGAGCCAATAATTCAACCCTGGTTTCAATTTCATCATCTTCACGAACGAATTCTTTTGGTGGATTTATTTTTGCAATGTAATTAGATAACCCTTGAATGTCATTGTTCGTAAATCTATTTTGGTCAACGCGAATTCTAGCTTTAACCCAATCTCCTTTTTTAAAGCTATTAAGGTAATAGAAAGGAAGGTTTGAGTCTGTCCCTCACGAAGTATTGGTTTTTTTACTACCAACAAATACTGTAATTGCCAATGAACCATCGTAATCCGTAATGTAATAGACAAATTTTTGAGCTCCATTTTTCAATGTATCACTAGTAATTTTAAAAATTTCTCCACTAACATTAATGTACTGATTTTCACCTGTATATACAATGTCGGAAAGTTTTACAATTGGTTCCTTAAATTTTTTTTTGAACAAATTTTGGTTGTATAGTTCTACTTTCCTCAATTGTAAATCATCAACATTAATTGGCGTTGAATTTACAAACATCTGCTCTTGTTTAGCTTTTTTAATCGCTTCTATTTGTTTATGATTCTCATCCAAATCATAATCAAAACTTGTTACATATAAATTTATTGATTTTAAAAAAGTAAGTAATTGATTTTCAATTTGCTTAAATTCATATAGTTCAGTTTTATTTTGATAAGTAATTATTACCACCCCTGAATCTGAAATAGTTAATTTTTGTCTTTGGATTAAACTATTGATTAGAATATTATTAATCTCATTTAATCTTAAAAAATATTGAATATATTTGGTAAGTTCATTGACATCTACAATTATTGGATTACCTAAAAATTCAAAAATAACATTGGCATTTATAGATAAAATTTTTTCATGAAGAGTTGTAAGAAGTTCAAACGGTATGGCGGTTTTAACAATTATGCTAATGATAGATGGATTACGGTCTCTTAACTCACTTGGTGGTAAATGAATTTTAAACGATACATGTTTAAAAAATTCATCAATTTGGTCTGAATCTAACAGATTTAATCGAGAAAAAAGCTTTCTAAATTTTTTCATAAAGTTAAGGTATTATATGAAAAAATGATAAGTATATTTTTGATTAAAATATGTCAATATATTCCGCTATTTTTAATGTTGTTTTAATATTTTGATAGAGTGAATATATTCCCTTATTTTATAGTCCATCGCATAAACATCTTCTATTTTTGTAACCTGAAATACACTAAATTTTTTTATACATTTTTGGATTATTTTAATGATGGTTGGAAAGCTAATTAAGTTCTTAGCAAATAGATGAATCGCTTCTTCATTTGCTGCATTAATGATAATTGGCAGCGAACTTTTAGGATTTTTAATCGCTACATGTGCTCATTTCATTGGAATTCATTTATTTCGATTTATTTTTTCTAAAATATATTTTTGCTTCAATGGTAAAACATAGGGGGAAGAATTTTTAAATAAAGTTAGAGATTGCATGATTGATGTGCGCATATCTGGCTTACACCCAAACATTAGAGTTTTAAACTGATATTTTACAATTGCATGAATGAATGATGTTGGATGATATAATGCTTCAATTTTAGTTGTATGAAAATATCAATAGGCTTCAATAATTTCAAAGCATTTATTAACTAAAGTAGCAGAATCTACAGAAATTTTTGCCCCCATTTTTCAAACAGGATGATTAATAGCTTGTTTATAGGTAACTTTTTCTAATTGTTTTTGAGAATATTTATAAAATGGTCCACCACTAGCTGTTATGTATAATTTTTTAAACAGAAAACCTTTATTTTGCGACAAAATTTGAAACAAAGCAGTATGTTCGCTATCAATCGGATAAATCTTTGTACTGTTTTCTTTAGCTAATTGAGTTATAAACCTCCCCGCAACCACTAAAGATTCTTTATTTGATAAACATAGCGTCTTTTTGTTCTGAATTGTGACTATTGTTGCATCTAAACCGGCAAAACCAACAATTGCATTAACAACAATATCTGGTTTTGTTTTTTTAATTAATTCATCATAATTTTTAACATTAGATAAGTTTGTGTCAAGTGGCGAATATTTATAATGAACATTAATTTCGGATGCAAGTTTAGAATTTTTGTAAAAACTAATACCAACTAATTGATATTTTAATTTTTTAATAACTTCAATAGTTTGTTGCCCAATACTTCCGGTTGCACCTAATACCAATACTCGCATGATTTAATTACTAAGTCAGTTTCAACATGGAAATATTGTTCTAAATCCTTGAAAATCGTGCCATTTAATATTGTTATAAATAGCTGTAACCAACGACGTTAAAAACATAACAACAGTAAAAGTGAAAACAACCACTACAAACGAATCGATTCGATCTAAATACCCTCCGTGCCCCGGAATAGACCTACCAAAATCTTTTATATTGTTACGTCGTTTTATTAAGCTAAATATTAAATCACCAACAATTGTAAAAAAAGTTAAGAGCATCGCTAATACCACAACTAATATCCATCAAACCGGCCCCTTATATCAATCAACAGCGCTTAAAAACTGTATACCGAAAAAATTGTAAGGAATGTCTTTTGAAGTAAAATCACCATGATGAATAAAAGTCGATAAATATATGAATAAAACAGCCAAAGAGGCTGTGATGATTGATCCCAAAATCGCTCCCTCTCAACTTTTTTTAGGAGAAATAACTGGAGCAAGCTTATGTTTAGCAAACAATACACCTGTGAAATAAGCCATCATGTCGCAACCACAGACTGATAATAAAATAATAATCGTCGTCCCTCAATAGCGCACGATACATAAATAATATATGCAACCAAAGGCAACAGCTATTCCTATTGCAGTAAGTGGAAATACAATTAAATTAAACTTATTATTTTTTTTGCCACCTTTAACCATTTTTATATAGATGGGTAAACAAATTAAAGCAATTACAATCCCACTAATAAAGAAACATAAAAATCAAATTAAAGGTTGCTTATCATGCATTGGAATATCAAAGTAATTTGGTATCATTCAAATTAATGTTGGTACCAATTGAATTAATAACATACTTATTGCTAAAAAAATAATTTGTTTTTTACTATTGTTGTTAATAAAACAATAATGTAATTCTTTTGCCGCAAAAATAATAATTCAACTAACACTTAATACGCTAAAAATCGCAAAACTAAATGATATGTAATTATGAATATCTGCCGGCAAATATGAAGCTCAACCATCAGATGTTTTATCAGTTAATGAAAATATGTATATTAAAATTAAACCATAAACTGCCATTAAAACACCAGAGCGTACTCTGATATTCATTGTTTTCTTCACATTCTGGTCAAGTTTATTTATCAACATTAAATATTGCCAAACCTTCGTTGTCTACCAGTAAATTCTAATATATTTTTTCTAAAGATTTTGGAATTATAGTCTGGTCACAATGTGTGTTCAAAAAGAATTTCAGCATATGCCAATTGTCACAAGAAAAAATTACTTATTCGTTGTTCGCCGCTTGTTCGTATTAACAAATCCACTGGTGGTAAATTTTCCGTTAATAAAAATTTTTCAAAATTTCCATGTTTTACTTTTTTAAATTTAATAGCAGCATTTAAAATATCTTGCTGTCCACCATAGTTGAAACATAGATTTAATGTCAATTTACTATTATTTTTAGTAGATGATTCAATTAACAATAACTTCGTTATTATTCGTTTCGGTATTTTTTTAGTAAATCCAATTCATTTGAATCTAACATTATTTTCCATTAAAAATTTGATTGTTTCACGACTTAGTTTTTTATTTAACAATTTTAATAGAAAATTAACTTCAGCCTTAGAACGATTTCAATTTTCACAACTAAAAGCAAATAAAGATAAAATTTTAATATTTTCTTTAAGTGATGCTTTGACGATTTCATTGATCACTGCAGCACCTTTTTGATGACCAAAAATTCTCATTTTATTTTGTTTTTGAGCTCAACGTCCATTACCGTCCATAATAATGGCAACGTGCCTAGGTTTTTGATTAGACATTCTTAAATCCGCATCAATTCTTGCTCTTTATGAGAATAAATGTTTAAAAGTTTATCGTTGTAGATTTTAGTAATTTTATTTAATTCATCTTCGAAATAATGAATTAAATCTTCACTTACAGTATCCTTAGCTTTTTTATATTCATCTTGAACATTTTTCCGAACATTACGTATTTTAGTTTTAGCAATTTCTAAAATTTCCTTGGCTTTTTTGACATTTTGTTTACGATTTTCTTCAGTTTGACTTGGGAAAATAATACGAATATTATCGGCATTAACTTGTGGATTAACATTTAATTGACTTGTAGTAATAGCTTTAGCTATATCGTGTAATTGTGTGCGATCATATGGTTTAATTAAAATTTGACGAGCATCCACAATTTGTAAGTTTGCAATCTGATTTAATGACATCATTTCACCATATGCTTCAACCTTTACGACATCTAAAATATTTAAACTTACTCTACCACTACGAATGTATAAATATTCATTGTTTAATCAATCAATCACTTCATCGGCTTCTAGTTTAAATTCCTCTTCTAAATTCTTTCACTGTATCATATTTTTTATGGTCCTTCTATATTCGAAATAATTGTAATTGGTATTTTACGATTTATTGCATTTGTTATAGCGTTTTTACGTAACATGTTAAACACAACTAAAGTTATGTTATTTTTTTGACATAATTTCATGGCACTTAAATCCATTACTTTTAATTTCTTATCAATAGCTGTTTTAAAAGTCAAACGTGAATAACGAATGACATTTTTATTTTGTTTGGGATCATCCGAATAAACACCATCCACACCATCTTTACCCATTAATATATATTGGGCATTTAATTCTATTGCATCCTTAGCAGCACCAGTATCCGTACTAAAAAATGGTTTACCAGTACCGCCGGCTAAAATAATAACTTTATGTTGGTCTAAAGCTTTATTAGCAGTTGCTTTATGATAATTAATAGCTACTTTGGGACAAGATAATAAAGAATGTACTTCAGCTTTAATGCCATTTTTTAGTAAAGCTTCTTTTAACGCTACTGAGTTAATAATAGTAGCAACCATGCCCATATAGTGTGCTTGTTCTTCACGATAAAGTTTTAAATCACTTGTACCGCCACGCCAGATATTGCCAGCTCCTACAACAATACCTATATCATATTTTTGATGGATGATTTTAATTTGGGTAGCGATACTTTGCAATTTAAGCGAAGATAAGATATGAGCATTCTTACTTTCCTTTAAAGCCGCTCCTGATATTTTTAAAATAATTCGTTCCTTAGCCATTAGTTAATTTTCATTTGAGCAGCTACTTCAGCAGCAAAATCATTTACTTTTTTCTCAATTCCTTCGCCAACTTCATAACGGATATATTTAATAGCAGTTGAATGGTTAGATTTAAGAAAATCTTGAATTGATTTAGTGGGGTCTTTAAAAAATTGTTGATCTAATAAACAAACTTCTGCCAACATTTTTTTAACACGTCCTTTTACAATCATTTCAGCTTTATCAGCTGGTTTACCTTCAGCAATAGTTTGTTCTTTTAAAATTTTAGTTTCGTTAGCTAATCAAGCTTGGTCAACATCATTTTGATTTAAGAACTTAGGATTCATTGCAGCTGCATGCATAGCTACATCATGACCAGCTGTTTCGCTTGAACCATTCGTTAAAACTAAAAGAACACCAATTTTATTATTGTTATGAACATAGTGAGCAAACACTTCATCAGATTTTTTATTAATGATTTCAAAACGTCGTACAGCTGTTTTTTCACCAATACGAGCCGTGAATTCTGTGCAAACTTCCTCAACAGTCATTCCGCTAGTAGTCTTTGCTTTTAAGGCTTCATTTAATGTAGTAGTATTGGCATCAAAAATAGCTTGAGTAATTTCATTGGATAATTCAATAAATTTATCACTCATTGCAACAAAGTCAGTTTGAGAATTAATCTCAATTAATAAAGCCTTATCACCACGAATCATAACTTTCACAGTTCCTTCTGTCGCGACAGCCGATGCTTTTTTAGCAGCTTTAACAATACCTTTTTCTCTTAATCATTGTGCAGCTTTATCTAAATCATCATCGTTTTCTTCTAGTGCTTTTTTAGCATCCATAACTCCCGCTTGAGTCATACCACGAAGTTTCTTAATCAAATCCATATTTGCCATAAATTACATCCTTACATATGCTCCTATTTTATTCACGAATTAGAGCATGTAATTATAATTAAAATTGTTATATAAATCTACGTTTATCGTGAGTGGTATGTAATACTTCGTGAGCTTTATGACTACCGGGCTTACCAAAGTATTCTTTATACAGTTGAATAATTTGGGTGTTTTCATGAGATTTACGAATGGTTTTACGTTCGTCTTCTTTATAAATAGATTTAGCACGAGCTTTAGCACGTTCTTCAAAAGATATCTCATTGGGATTGTGAATTGGCATACCGCCACCATTGACGCAGCCTCCAGGACAAGCCATGATTTCGATAAAGTGATATTGTTTCTTACCACTTTTTACATCTTCTAATACGCGACGAGCATTAGCTAATCCACTTGCGGCACAAACGTTAATTTTCATGCCGTTAATGTCGACAGTCGCTTCCTTGATACCTTTAGTACCTCGCACTTTTTTATAATCAACACTATCCAAAGATTTACCAGTTAGTGTGTCAGCAGCCGTTCTTAAAGCCGCTTCCATAACACCACCAGTTACACCAAAGATAACACCGGCGCCAGTAGATTCTCCTAAAGGATCATCGAAAGTTCCGTTGGATAATTTAGTAAAATTAATACCTTGACGTTTTAATAATAAGCCAAGTTCTCTTACAGTTAATACCGCATCAATATCTGGTGTGTTATCATGCATATCTTTCTTACGAAGAATTTCGTGTTTCTTAGCTGTACAAGGCATAATTGTTGTTACAAAAACTTTGGCTGGATCTAATTTATTTTTCTCAACCCAATAAGTTTTAACAGTGGCGCCAAACATCCCTTGTGGTGATTTAGCACTTGATAGATGCGGTATCATTTCAGGATAATAAGCTGTTAAAAAATTAACTCAACCCGGCGAACATGAAGTCATCATTGGTAATAAACCTTTATTTTGGATTCGTTCTACCAATTCATTAGCTTCTTCCATAATGGTTAAGTCTGCAGCAAAATCAATGTCAAATACCTTATTAAAGCCTAACATACGTAAGGCAGTAACTAACCTACCTTCAGCATTTGTACCGACTGGTTCGCCAAATTCTTCAGCAATGCCCACACGTACGGATGGGGCTGGAGCCACTACAACAGTTAATTCAGGATTACTTAAAGCATTCAATACTTTATCGACATCACTTTTTACCATCAATGCTCCAGTAGGACAAACTAAAGTACACTGGCCACAACTGACGCAAGCAGTGTCATTCATTTCTGCATCATAAGCACAACCTAAATAACTTTCAAACCCACGATTATTTACAGCAATAACTTTTACTGTTTGCGTTTCATAACAAGCCGCTTTACAACGCTTACATAAAATACATTTTTGTGAATCTCGAATCAAACATGGCGAAGAATTATCTACTGTTCGTTTTGGCATTGCACCTTTAAAATGATTTTCATTACAACCATATTCTAAAGAAAGTTTCTGTAATTCACAATTCATGGATTTAGCACATGATAAGCAATTTTTAACATGGGCTGATAAAATTAATTCTAAATTAATTTTACGAGCTTTATTGACTCTATCAGTGTGTGTTAATACTTCCATGCCTTCACTAGCAGGATAAACACAAGCGGCTACTAATGGACGTATATTTTTAACTTCTACTAAACAAATACGACAAGCCCCTATCGCATTAATTTTTCTTAAATAACATAAAGTAGGGATACGGACATTGGCAACATTGGCTGCATCTAAAATAGTCGAACCACTAGGAACGCTAACTGAAATACCATCGATTTTTAAATTTATTTTCTTTTCCATAAGTTCTCCTTTTATTTCCTTTCAATTGCCTTGAATTTACATGCACCCATGCACGCGCCACACTTGATACACTTACTTTGATCAATTACATAAGGTGTTTTACCTATTTCACCACTAATAGCAATTACAGGGCAAACACGCGAACATAACGAACACTTCTTACAAATATCAGGAATAATGCGGTATTGTAGTAATTTACTACATACACCGGCAGGACAACGATGTTCTAAAACGTGAGCATCATATTCTGATCTAAAGTAACGAATGGTTGAAAGAATAGGATTAGGCGCCGTCTGACCTAAGCCGCATAATGATGTAGTTTTAATGTGTTGACATAATGATTCTAGTCTTTCAATGTCTCCTGCTTTGCCTTTACCATCTGTAATATCTGTCAATATTTCTAATAAACGTTTATTACCAATACGGCATGGTACACATTTACCACAAGACTCGTCAGCACAGAATTCCATATAAAATTTACAAATATCTACCATACAAGAAGATTCATCCATAACGATTAATCCGCCTGAGCCCATCATCGAACCAATTGATAATAAATTATCATAATCAATTTGAATATCAATTAATTCGTTAGGGATGCAACCCCCACTAGGACCACCAGTTTGTGCTGCTTTAAATTTACCGTTGTTAAGTATTCCGCCACCAATTTCATAAATAATTTCTTTTAAGGTAATGCCCATTGGTACTTCAATCAAACCAGTATTTTTAATTTTACCACCTAAGGCAAACACTTTTGTACCTTTTGATTTAGCAGTACCGATAGAACTAAATCAAGCTGCGCCTCTATTAATGATTTGTGTAATATTAGCATATGTCTCTACGTTATTTAAAATCGTAGGACATTTATATAGACCTTCATTGGCGGGATATGGCGGTCTTGGTCTAGGCTCACCACGATTACCTTCGACTGAAGTCATTAAAGCAGTTTCCTCGCCACAAACAAAGGCACCACTGCCAAGACGAATGGTTAATTTAAAATTAAAATTCTTACCAAAAATATTACGTCCTAATAAACCCATTTTGTTAGCTTGTTTGATAGCTATTTCTAATCTTTTTACCGCTACCGGATACTCAGCACGCACATAAATATAGCCCTCATCAGCACCAATAGCATAAGCGGCAATTGCCATAGCTTCTATAATAGAATGTGGGTCAGCTTCTAATATGGAACGATCCATAAAAGCGCCTGGGTCACCTTCATCACCATTGCAGCAAACATATTTCTTTTTACCAATAGCTTTGTAAGCTAGTTCTCATTTAGTACCAGTGGAGAAACCCCCGCCACCACGTCCTCTTAAACCAGAATCTTTTACAATTTTTATTACTTCTTCACGACTCATGTTTAAAGCTTTTCATAAGGCTTGATATCCATCAGTACCAATATATTCTTCAATTCGTTCAGGATTAATAAGGCCCGAATTTCTTAAAGCGATACGAATTTGTTTTTTATAAAACCCCGTCTGATTTAACGGCACTAATTTATCATTCTGAAATGATTCTCAAAATAATTTTTCTTTTACGATTTGATTATTTTTGAAATGTTGTTCCACAATTTGATCAACATCATCTACAGTTACTTTTGCATAAAAAGCACCTTGAGGGTATACGATTACCACCGGACCCATTTCGCATAATCCATGACAACCAGTTTGAACTACATCAACTTGATCTTGTAAGCCTACTTCTTTTACTTTTTTTACAAATCGTTCTAACACTAATAACGATTTGTTAGAAATACAACCAGTCGAAGCACAAACTAATACTTGAAATTTACCTTGATAACTAGCTTCTTGATGAATTTTACGTTGATCAATATTCTTTTTAAATTCATCTTTAATCTCATTTAATTTTTCTATAGTAATTTTACTCATCGTTAAATTCCTTATTCTTTATATTCATTAATAATGTTAGGTACTTGATCAGGTTTAACGGCTGGGTAAACCTTTTCATTAATTAACATTACTGGAGCTAAACCGCAACAACCAACACAACGTGCACTACCTAATGTAAATTTGCCATCTTTAGATGTTTCACCCATTTTAAGTTGCAATACTTCTTCTAGTTTCCTTTGAATATTAGCTGCACCTCTAACATAACAAGCTGTCCCTAAACAAAGCGAAATACGGTATTTACCTTGTTTCACAAACTTAAATTGCGCATAAAAAGATGCAATGGAATATATCTCACTCGTAGTCGTTTGAAAAACCCTAGCAATAATATTCATTGCGTCTTTATCTAGGTAACCAAATTTAATTTGGGCTTCTTGTAGAGCCATTAATTTGGTACCGTTTTTTGCTTGAATTGACTTTACAATTCCAGTAAATTCATCAAACACATCATTTGTCTTACATGCATTACAAGATAAGGATTCATTTTCAGTTTGGTTCATTATGTTAGAACTCCTATGTAAAATTGCTTAAGTATACTACAATATTAGTATGAAAACATTCAACGACTTAAAAATATTTATCGACCGTAAATTCTTGGTGAATTCATATTTGGTTATTAAAAATAATGAAGCAGTTTTAATTGATCCGGGATTGAATGATGAAGTAATTACCAATTATCTAAATACTAATAACATAAAACTACTAGGAATTATTCTCACGCATGCTCACTATGATCATATTGGTAATACTTTTGAAATGGCAAAACACTTGCATATTAATGTTTATTTACATAATGATGAAAAACCAATCATTGAAAAGCATCATTATGCTCAAGAGCTTAATATTCCACATAATATTCAATATGATTTAATTAAATATTTTAATGGTAGTAAATTAACAATCGGTAGTTTTACTTTTGATGTTTTATTACTTAAAGGCCACACACCAGGCGGAGTTGCCTTAAAGTATGAACATTATGTATTTAGCGGAGATACTATTTTTTATGACTCTATTGGCAGAACAGATTTAGCTTTAAGTAATATTAATGATATGAAAAATTCCATAAAAATATTCCTTCAACATTATCATGACGATGATTGAATATTCCCTGGCCATGGACAAAATGGTAAACTAAGTGAGATTAAAAAAATAAATCCTTTTTTAAATGTTTAGATTAGAAATTAATTAGCCAAGAAGTTTACACATAAAAGTTATAAACATTGTCCATTTTTATAATTATCAATGGGGTTTTGTCAATTAGCTGGAAAAGTAAATACTTATTTTATTATGTACTTATAATGAAAATATGTATAAAAATATGAATATTTATTTTGTTCGTCACGGTCAAACAGAAACCAATGTAAAAAAAATATGGAATGGAAAAACAGATTTACCATTATCAAAAATTGGTTTACATCAATCTAAAGAACTAGTTGTTTTTTTTAAGAACACTAGAATTGATGTGATTTATAGTTCGCCACTTATTAGAGCAAGGAAAACAGCTTCACCATTAGCTAAGAGCCATAAATTAAAAGTGATAATAGATGAAAGATTATCTGAACGAAATTTTGGTAGTTTAGAACTAAAACCAACAATAAGTAAAGATATATACGATATGTCTAACTGAGATTTAAATTCTGATTTAGATAATGGTGTTGAAACAATCCAAGACATGTATTTTAAGCGAATTAAACCATTTATAGATCAAATTATTAAAATACATTCTAAAAAAACAATAGTTGTTGTTGCCCATTCTTGAGTAGGTCGTTTATTTAATTTCTATTTTTCAAATAAAGATAAATCTACGATAGCAATTACTCCAAAAAACGGTGTCCCAATAAAATATAAAATTTAGTAATTATTTTTAACAAAATTTTTATCAAATTTAGAAACTTCTTTTGGTGTACCTAAAGAAACAATATTATTCATTTTTATATTTTTAATTCCAATTTTATTACCTTGGTTTATCATGAATTGATACATTGGAGCAATGTAAACCTCTTTATATTGGGTTTTAATTTTATTTTTAAAACATTTATAAATATTTTTAAAGTCACTTCATCGTTTGAAATAATAAGAACCAATAGAACAATTTGAGGAAATTCTTATTTTTTCAGAGGTAGCAGTTGCAAAGCCGTTTTTGCCCAGTTTTACAAAAGACCAATGATTTCCTTTTGCTTTTGCGGTAGTAATATTACCATCATATTTAAAAATATTTCTATTAATGATTCCAGGTTTAATGTATGTGTCTATGTTATAAATAACAACACTATCATTCGATTTCATAAATTTATTAGCTGCCATCGCAGTCGTCGCTTGTCCGTCAGTTATTTTAGGCAAAACAATTATCTTGTAGTTTTTAATAGATAATTTTTGCAATTCAATTTCTACAAATTGTTTATCATAATTGTGCCGATTAAAGATTAAACAAAAAAAATATTTACGTAATGATTTAAGCGAAAGAAGCGACCAATAAAACAGACTATGACCATTGGCAATAATTTTATATTTTGGAGTTTGAAAGCCAGAATCATAAAATCGTCTCCCCCCCCCAGAAGCTGTAACGATTATTTTCATCATTTATCTTCTCCAATATATTCGCAAAATAATTTAATACCGATACATAAAAAAACAATTTGTCTTTGTGGCTTATCGTTGTGCCACGGAATCATTGACAAGAATTGTAAAGATTCAATGAGGCGAATTTGTTTTTTATATTTTTGGGGTATAAATTTAGTAAATTCAGTTTGAATAACAGAATAATTAGATGGCAGAAAAATTTTATATTGAATATTTTTATGATCGTACGTCAACTTGAATTTATCTTCAATTACTAAATCGTATAAACCTAAGGCCGATTGAGTAATTTTTGCGTAATCAAATAATATATCTCCATACATTTTGTCACTAGCAAACGAACCTCTGGGGTCTATACACTTAATACTTTTTTTATGAGTATCAATAAAAACATTAGAAAAGCATAAATCTCCATGAAACAAACAAATGTTGTTCTTTCTAGGAGTACAAATATCCAATAAAATCGGATTGATATCTTGATTATTTAGCATTTTTTTTAATTCTAAATATAGATAATTTTTAATAGTGTTAGCAGAGGGATATAACTTATTGTTGATTCTAACAGTTCTAGACTTAAAAAAAGGCAGAAATCGATTATCAAGTGAAATTTTTAATAATCGAGTTATAGTTTTTGCGAGATAGATGTCAATTAGCGCATCATGTCAATAAGTTCGATTGAAGGTTCTTGGTTTAAACGAATGGAAATTAGACAATAATGAACTATATAGTTTTCTAACAATAGACCAATTAATATTTTCGCCATTTACATAAAAAAAATGAATAGTTGGCACAGCAATATTTTCATATTTTATAAACATTGTAGGTTTTAGTGAATAATTATTCACTTTTGGGATAAATTTTGTAAGCGATTTTGGTAAGTTAATAAATCAATTTATTTCGTCTTTAAATTTAGATAAATAAATTGATTTTTTTTTAACATTTTTACCGTTGTCGACGACAGAAATGGAATTGAAAAATCTCGTTGAATTAAATGAATTATTTTTAATCATTGAATTATTCCTTTTAGTCGTAACTGTTCACCGCTACTTGTGTGTGTGTGTGTGTGTGGACGCAAACAAACCCGGTGAATAGTTACGAATGTTAGTTGTTTGAGCGCGTCTAATCAAGTATAATCTTGTCATTATTAACCTACCGATAAGTATAACCTATCTTGAAAGTATTATGGCGAATAAAAAAATAATGAATAAAAAATATACGAATTTTTTTAGAAGTAGGCAAAGGAATGGAATAATTGAAGTTTATCGCTTTTTATTAATCTCGATAGTATTTATTTGTCACTTCTTTTTAGATAAAAGTATTCTGGGTAAAGTTAACAGCGATATTTATTTATCTCAAATATTTAACGGAGGGATTTGCGTAGTAGCATTTACCATTGTGTCTGGTTATTTTTTGAAAAATAACACAAAATATAGGTGAACTGCTGTTACAATGATAGTTGTGTATTCGCTATTTTTGTTTTTACTAACATTAATTTTATATTTTTCGCTTAATCAACGTCATGAAACTATATTAGAATGAATTAAAAATTCATTATTTTTTAGTAACGATTACGCCTGATGATACATATATATATATGCTATTATTTTAATGATATCTCCGTTGATAAACAAATTTTTATCACAAGTTAATAAATGATGAACATTGGGTTTAATTATTGTAATGATATCAATGAATACTTTAATTTTTAAACCATTTAATTACAATTTCATTTTAAGCCAAAAAGACTTTATTCGTGTATTAATAGGATATATGATTGGTGTATGGATAGGCTTTTATATTAAACTAAAACAAGTAAGGACTCTAACAATTTCATTGGGTAGCTTTATATTACTTTTTATTCCTTATTTGTTGTACAATTGAGGAGAAAACCCCATAATTCCACACGACAATTGGTTTGTCGAGAATATTATTCAATTTAATAATGATGTAGCGTTCTTTCGTATGTATATTCCTATGTCCATTACGATTTTCGTTTTAAGTGCTTCACAATTTCTTGCAAACAAAATAGAAAAATTGAAGATTGACTATTTTTTTAATTATTTAGGTGAAATCTCGGTACCATTCTTTTTAATTCATGAAGTTCTCATAATATCGCTTTGTTATATTGAACCAAAATTTAATGGATTTAGTAATTGCGCTTTTTTTATTATTTATTTTATTTCATTTAGTATTTCCGCTTTTTTTGCTAAGCCGCTTAATGTATTAATTTCAACAATCAATTCATATTATTCAAAATCAAGCGCTAAGGTAATACAATAATTTTTAATTTAATTAACATATTCTTTTCAAATCAGAATGCTGTGAATAAAATTTGTCTTTTATTTCTGTAGATGCTACGTAATTGTTTTTAAAATAAATTGGTTTATTGGGATCATATCTGTTAATTTTAATCAATGAAAACATATAAAGAACAATTGTGGAAAATAAACTTAGAGTAAAAATCCCCAAAATTAGATTACCTAGTATAAAAAAAACTAATGATAAATTTGTTAATGGAAATAAAAATTCATAAAATAATCAATTGAATACAAATAAAAAAAATCCAAATAATAAAAGCATAAGAATATCTGGTAATATTTTTTTAAAGACTGATGATAATTTATTTTTGAGAAATCTTTTTTGAGTACCTGTAAGAAAATTTGAATATTTATTAAAACAAATAGTTAAAATTCAATGTTTACACATGTAAGATATAAAACTTAGGGAATAAAGAATTGTAAATATAAACAATAAAATTCCATTTGAAAATTTAATTATTTTAGATGTATCGTAGTTAGCAATTAGAGATGAAATAATGATAAAACCAATACCTATACAAATAGTACAAATAAAAAAAGTATCATTAATTAGTATTGTTCAGTTTATTACTATAAGCCAAATCGTTACTGTTAGTGCAATGAAACCTATCATTAATAATAAGGGCAAAATAATTAAAACAAAACTCCGCATAAATCATCTTGAATATTTTTCATTGTAATCTTTAAATGGATCATGTTTTCTTAATTTAATAATTCAATCGAGTATTCGCATTACGCGAGCATAATGAGCTTTAATTGTAACATCATAAGCTTGCGTGCAAACTGTTAAACCAGAAACAATACCTATTCAACCATTCATAACAGCTATATTTTCCGAATAATAATCTTCTAAAACACTATCTGGAAATTTGCCGTTCATACTTTGAATAAATTTACTAGATATTAAGCATGAAGCGCTATATAAGTTAGAGTAATCACGTAATTGAACAGATTTTATTAAATCGCGGTTGAACATGGTTATATTGTCAATGTTCCGCATTATGTTTGTATACAAACCTTGAGTTTTATAACATTGGTTTAAAGGAGAAACGAAGGCTAGCTTTTCAAATTTATCACTATAAAAAAAACGTATATTACACTCTACAAAATATTTATCAAAAATTTCGTCCGCGTCTCCAATCATTAAATAATCAAAATGTGCGCCAGAATATTGTAAAAAATGATTTAAATTATCAGATTTACTTATGCTCCCCTTACCGCCCAACCTGTACAGTCTAATTTTATGTTTTTGCGCAAAGTTATTAACTTCTCGGATTATTTCTGTGTTATCGGATCCATCAGAGATTCACACTTCAAAATTTTTATATGTCTGCTTCATATTTTGCAATAGTCTAGCCGGCATAAAATCATTGTGTACTGTATAAACATAAACAACTTTGGGAAGTTTTTTGGGTATTTTAGCTTGGTGAACAATTCTTAGAGTTTCTTTAATATATTTATTTCTGATTGTTCTCCTTGAAATACCGCTAAACATTAAATTAAAACATAATATTATAAAAATAAAAATCAATAAATAATCTATTCGATTGATTACGACACTTGCATTTACTTTATTAACGTAAAATAATAATAATATTAATTGTATTAATACAAAAATGGAAACAAGCGATAACAAGATTATGTTACAAATTAATTTTATTACAGCTAATTTAGTTGCTAAATGTTTGGTCTCCGATTTGAACACAAGAGAATTATACAATAATGAACATTTGTGCCTACCAATGATTGAATATTATTCAGTCTTGTAGTGAGCTTGTCTATTTTCGGTGAATAGTTACAAATATTTAATTAATGAGTGTTTATATGTTTATATAATCATAATCATCATGAATCATGACAAGTCTATTAAAATAAATTCTTTAATTAATAAGTTTCATTTTGAGGTTTTGTATAAAGGTAGTTCTCGTAATAAAATATTGATTCCTAGTTTAAATCGAACCGGTATTGAACTTGCCTCAAAACATAGCGTTTTTGATAACTTGATTTCAGCAGTATTGTGAAGTGGTAATGAAAGTAAATTCTTATCACAATTAACCAAGAAAAAAATCATAGAATCAATGAATAATGTGTTGATGCTTAAACCTCCTGTGGTTATTGTGACTAAAGCATTTAAGCATATTGATTTATTAGTGAAATTATCTAAAAAACATACAACCACCATTCTTTTTTCCACAATGCCATCAGCGCAACTTTATGTAACAGTTGCTGCTTGAATTAACGAACAAATGGCTGAATTCAAAACCATACATGGTACGTTAATTAGTGTTTATGGTGTTGGTGTTTTATTACAAGGAGAATCAGGCGTAGGAAAATCTGAAGTAGCTTTAGAGCTTGTTCGTAAAGGCCATTTATTCGTGGCTGATGATGCTGTAGATGTGGCTAATTTAGCAGACCGATTATTTGGCAAGCCTAATGCTATTGCTAACAAATTTATTGAAGTACGAGGTTTAGGTATTTTAAATATCCCTCGAATGTTAGGTATTGAAAAAACTCAAAACTCAGCTAACATAGATGTTATTATTGAATTAGTCATTGATGACAAAAAAACTTTACAATTTGAACGATTAGGTGCTGAATTAAAAACTAAGGAATTAGAAAAAGTAATTATTCCTTATTACAAGTTGCCAATTACACCGGGTCGTAAAATGTCAGATTTAATTGAAACAGCTGTTATTGATCTAAAACTTAAACAACATGGTTATAGTTCTGCCGATGACTATATGTCAAACTATAAAAAAGTAAACCGTAACCAATAATGAATCCGTCAAAGAATTTAACAACCTCACAAATAAATCAAACGGAAAATGAAGTTAAATCATTTTCTATATTAGATGATCGAACTGGAATGTGAAAATGATTGATTATCACAGGTGCAACTGCAATCTTGATCCCATTGACAATTTTTTTAGTTAATTCATTAGTTCTAACAAAATACAATCCAACTGCTTTTCAAATTTTTGGTAATGGGGTGGCATGATATGGTATTTTTATTTTTATAGGTTTTCTTTCAGCGATTTTAATTGGATGCGTAAAGCTTTGAAAACTTTATAAAATACCTATTGATCCATTTTATTGATTTTGTTTAATGGGTATACCGACTGCCATTTTAGGCGCAAGAATATGATCATATATTATTGGTGACGCAAGTGAAGGCGATCCATCATGATCACACTTTTTTGATTTTAAAGAAGGTGGATTAGCAGTTGAGGGAGGCGTAATTTTAACTATTTTATTGGCTTGTTGATGATTCCCTTTTATTTTGAAATATCCCAAATATCAAGTAAGGGATTTTTCTACTCAACCGAATAAAGTAAGACAAGTTTCTTTCTTAGCATATGTTGATGCGATTGTGCCGGCCATATTAATTGGACAAATTATTGGACGGTATGGAAATTATCAAAACCAAGAGTTATACGGAAAAATAATTAAAGATAATTCTTACGCTAATATAGTCCAACACCTATTCCCTTTAATGAATATTAACGGATTTATTTATCAGCCGTTATTCTTTTACGAAAGTTGTATAAATTGAATAGGTTTAATCTTAATATTTTTTGTTGGAGAATTAATTCCCAAAAAGAAACTAGGTGATTTGGGTTTTGCTTATTTTCTTTGATATGGTATTTTGCGTTTATGTTTAGAGGGATTAAGAGAGCCAAGGTTTGCATTTGCTACGACTTATATCATGTCATCAATATGAGTGTTTATTGCAATAGCTTTAATAATTCTCAATCACACATTATTTACTAGAATACGTAAATATAGTTTTAAATCAACCATTAAAAATAAAAAAATATCGCTCAAGACAGATGATCAAATGTTATATTACTTAGGTAGGTAAATTATGGCGTTAGAAACTCTTACAGCAAGCGATGCTAATACATTTGATATTCTCATAATTGGAGCAGGCCCAGCTGGTTTAACAGCCGCTATGTATGGACGAAAAGCCAATTTAAAAGTTGGTTTTATCGAACAAGAAATACCGGGTGGTAAAGTTGTCAACATACCAGATGTTACCAACTATCCAGGATACAAAACTATTCCTGGGGCCGATCTTGCTCTTAATATGTACACACAAGCCATTGAGAATGGTGCAATATACATTTATGGTAAAGTGACTGGCATTATTCATAAACAAGATTATCATGTAGCTTTTTTAGAAAATGGTGCTAATTATTTTACTAAAGCTTTAATCATCGCTACTGGTACAACAGAAATTAAACTTAATGTCCCTGGTGAAGATGAATATAAAAATAAAGGAATCTCTTATTGCGCACTTTGTGATGGATTATTAACTAAAAATAAAACTATTACAGTATTTGGCAATAATGATCTTGCTTTTAAGGACACTCTTTATTTGACAGATATTGCTAACAAAATTTATTTAATCATCAAAGAAGATAAAATGATTGGCAACGATAATTTAATAAATTCTATTAAAAATAAAAAGAACATTGAAATCATTTATGATGCCACTTGTGTAGATGTTAAAGGCGATGGACAAAAAGTAACAAGTATCAATATTAAAATTAAAGATAAAATTCAAACATTCAAAATGGATTATGTTTTTGTTTTTATCGGTTCTCATACTGAGGGCGGTTTTTTATCTAACGTCAGTGAAATTATTGATAATAATGGAGTTATTCAAACTGATGAATATAAACAAACGAAAATCCCTGGTATATTTGCTGCGGGCGATGTGTCCAAAACTATGTATCGACAAATTTCTACTGCCGTTGGCGATGGCGCTTTAGCTGCCCTAGCGGCTATCAAATACATTAAATTAAAGTAAATGCAAACATTTAGCGAAAAAGTAAAACAAGAACTTGTTCAATATAAATATGAAAATAGTTCAACTAAAGCTATTTTGTCTTCTTTTCTTACTAATAATTTAATTATTTCTTTTGACATTAATGGTGAAGTTTGAGAAATTAAGAGCCAAGCATTATCTACCATTAAATTAATTGACACTTTTTTTAAACATTTATATAGTGTTAAACAAACATTATCATATACATCAATTAATAAATTAAATAGTCATCGTACATATAAGTTATCACTCGTAGGGAATTTTAAACAAATTACTAACGATCTTGAACTTAATATAAATTACCCTAAAAATATTCTAAAAAAAACCATTGATCAAAGAGCATATTTAGTTGGCGCTTTTTTAAGTGGCGGTAGTATTAGTTCAATTGATAAAAGTATTTATCATTTAGAAATCCGTTCAACTAAAATAAATTATTTACGCCTCATCCAGAAAATATTAGAAAAATTTCATATTTCTATTTCTCTACTTAAACGTAAATCTAATTACGTTTTGTATATTAAAAAATCAGCTGATGTCTCTGATTTTTTGAAAATAATAGGCGCTAATCACTCCATGTATGAATTGGAAGATAAGGTTATTGCACGTGACTACTACACAAATATTCAACGGCTAAATAATTTAGATATGGCTAATTTACATAAATCATCTTTAGCTGGATTTGTTCAAATTAAAATGATTAAGCAAATTAGACATACTAAAGAATTCCAATCACAACCAGATAAATTTAAATTTTATTGTTCAATTAGATTACAAAATCCTCATAGTTCATTGTCTGAGATAGTGTCTATTTTTAAAAATAAATATAAAATTCAAATCACTAGAACAGGTATTAATCATTACGTTCTTAAAATTAAAGAATTATTTACTTTAGTAAATAAACATTGTAATTAGCAAAATCCAATACACGATAAAACTTTACCATTTTTTTTCAATTGCCTACAATAACTATTTTACTATCTAGATTTAATTTATTCTTATATTGATGGATAAAATTCATCGGAGTAAAATGGACGGCAAAAGGTATGTGATTTTGACGATATACATGATGTCAACAAATTTGCACTACTTGGTATTTGTCCCGACTAATAATTTTATTGATTTTATTTTGTGCAATAAATCTAATATCTAATCTTGTTTTTAAGGGACTATCCAATTTTCGTGATCGCATTTGTTAAATTATAGTTCTAACCGGAATATAACTTGGCACAATTTGACGTTATTATTGTAGTTTAAAAAATAAATTTTAAATTTTGCCCCAGTTTAATTGTTCAACTGTTTTAGGATGATGATTACGGATAATATTACTAATTTTACCATTTGCTACCTTGATAGTCATAGTAGCTAATTCGGCTAATATGGGATTATGAGTTACAATAATCACAGTGGTTTTATAGTGTTTATTAATGTCTACAAATAATTGCATTATTTGTTTAGACATCTCTTCATCTATCGCCCCAGTTGGTTCATCGCCAAAAATGAGACGCGGATTCTTAGCCATACTGCGCGCAATTGAAACACGCTGCTGTTGACCGCCAGATAACTCTCGCGGATATTTATTACGTTGATCATAAATATCAATTGTTTTTAAAAGATCATCAATATCTAAACGTTTTTTACGATCTTTTTGTAGATTCTCCCCAATTTCTACATTCTCTCTTACAGTTAGATTTGGCAATAGTCCGTATTGTTGAAAAATATAACCAATATTATCGCGACGAAATTTAGTTAATTCAGTGGAATTGAATCTGATAAGGTTGTGGTTAGCAACAACAGTCTGACCATATGTGGCAGTATCCATACCTGAAATAATATTAAGTAATGTTGTTTTACCGCTACCTGACGGTCCTAAAATAACAACAAATTCACCATATTTAATTTGTAGTTTAACGTCTTTTAATACCTTAGTGACTAAAGAACCATTACTATAATATTTGAGTACATTTTTAAAATCAATAATATAAGAACTTGTAATTTTTTTAGGACTAGTTTTTTTACTAATGTTCTCTAGGCGATTTATTAAACCGGCAACATATTTATTGGTAAAACTTAATTTAAGTCCTTTTATGTAGTCTCTAAAGTAATCAATGTTTTTTGATAATTGCTTTATACGAACTTTTAAATATATTTTTTTAGGCCCAAAAGAGATGGGTAATAAAATATCTTTTAAATAAATATGTTTTAGTCGTAAAGCATAAAATTTACGAGTAGCACCTTTGATTTTATTCACAGTATGAATTTTAAATGGGAATAATTCAGATTCGCTTAATTCTTCAACGTAATTAATAAATTCAGCCATTTGATCCAAAGACAAATCATTGTAATTATCACTGGTTGATAATTGTGCTTTTTTAATGGCATATTTGCAATTGGTAGCTTTTGCTAATAACTCATAATTTTCATTAATCAATTTAGTTAAAGAACGCGTAAATTTAATCGATTGCTTAAAATCTTTGCGAGTTTTAGGTGTGAATGTTTCAAAACGTACTTCAATTTTATTGATTAGTGTTTGGTTCGCATCAATAGTGTTATTATATTTTTGCAAACTATTTGTTAATTGATCTATTAGTAATTGATGTTTATGTTCCATAAAATGCTCCTATTCTTTCATCATATCTATCAATCGATCTTTTCGTAATGAATAATATCCTCAAAATCCACTAACAGTAAAGATAGCTAAAATAGCAAGGACACCAACAACAAATGATCATCATTTAATACTTGCTGGTAACAAAATACCTACACCAGCAAAGATTATGCCTTGGAAAACATAGATAATAGCAAAGCTTAATGGTATTGCCAATAATAGACCTATAAGAATTACTGGTACATAAATTGCTAAAAAGGATTGAGCATTTTCATTATCAGAATAACCTAAGGCTTTTAAGATAGCGGTTAATTTTTTAGAATCATTAATTAACATTACAGTGATTAACATGACAATGATAACAACCATTAATCCTATTATCGCCAATACAGTTGATTCTACCTCGGTAATAGTATTAGAGAAGTTGGTAAAAATTAAATGAGTAGAGTTCCGATCAGTTGCACCACTAACTAGAGATACGACAGAAGTAGTACCATAAATTTCTTTTAATTTGTTGATAAAAGCGTTAATGTTGTCGTCAGAAATCATATTTTTAAAATTTGCTTCTGTATGAGGATTGGCCTGTCATGTTAGGAAATCATTATTAATTTTTTTGCCTATATCTGTTTTAATCAAACCACTAACTATGTTAGCTATTTCTAAATTAGCTGATTGTCTAAGAACATTTTTTACAACATCTGAATCTAAGGCATCATTACCTGGATATATACCAGATGGAGCATATAGATACTGTCCACAATTGAGCACACTACTACCATTAGTTTTTTTAGTAAACACTCCATTGAATCCTAAAGGTGTAATTTTCCCAAGTGATTCACCGTCATTGATGTAATTTAATGCAGGATTTAGATATTCATTATTGCTATTGATATCTGATAGATCCATTAAATCATAAACCACACTGGCTGGATTTTTCTCTGTATTAATCGTTTCCGAATACCATGTTTTTGTCACACTATCTTGTTTTTCAGAATTAAAATAATAATTATGCAAGTTATAGCTGTCAGAAAAATTATTTCTAAGTCCCAAAATTTGATTAGCCAATTGTTGGTTAGTAAAATATTCTTCACCTTGATAAGTAGTATTAATACCAACTACCTTAAAAGGAATAGAGGAATCAATAGAACTTGATGTAATTTGTTGTTCAATACGATCAGTTTTATTATTGATATTAAATTTGATGATATCGCCTACCTTCAATTTGTACTTATGCTGGGCATAAGCATTAATAATAATTGGGTTGTATCCGTCTTTAATTGCTTTTGTTGTGTGTAGATCATCAATTAAGTTATTTAGATTAATTCCACCAGCATCTATTAGATTAACATATTGACTATTATTTTTCAAACCTAAAATTCGTGTACTAGAATTTTCACCTATTTTTGTAGCATCTAAATATGTATAAGTTTCATCGTCTGATTTTAAGGGAATTTTATTGTACGAAATTTGATAATCACTATCCATTAACGTATTTTGACTAGTAGTTAAAAAATTAGTATTGTCATAAACATAATTTAAAAACGACATAAAAGTAGGGTCTAAATTTCCTAAAGAAATACCTATGTATGGAATTTTAGGAATACATGTTTTTTCATCAAATGAATAATTAATAGGACAATTTGGATCGTTTCTAGTAATAGGTGCCTTATCTTCTTGGAAAAATTTTTTATCCCTAGCTGAAGTAAAATTATCATTATTGTAGTACATACCATATGGGTTGTCTTTGTCTGGCGTAGTACCATCGCCCCACATAGTAGCTTCTCCTAAAGCTTGAATTATGTTAGTTGTTCTACCATCAGCTAAATTTTTATTATTTTCCGGCATTAATGAAACAGCGATTGATCATGGGTTTGATGTCATACCTAACGCCCCAACGGTAAAATCTATCCCCGATTTAAACATAGTGCGATTTTTTAAAAACATAATGTCGTTATTCTCACCGACAGCATCTCCCATCATAGGATAGAATGTTGTGCCGTGAACAACGTTTGAATTGTCACCAGTTGTTTCGATAAAACTTCTTTCGATGTCTCCGTAATTTGACGTTGTAACGCCATGAATTCCTATATCATAAGCAGCATAAGTTTCATAGTAATAAATTTTAGGAATACCATAATATTTATAATCTTCATCTGCTTTTGCAGAACAAAAAATCGTCTCATAGGTTTT
This sequence comes from Mycoplasmataceae bacterium, assembly GCA_031259945.1. Taxonomy (GTDB): domain Bacteria; phylum Bacillota_I; class Bacilli_A; order Mycoplasmatales; family Mycoplasmoidaceae; genus Malacoplasma_A. The sequence continues at coordinate 6,167 of JAIRKU010000024.1, read as the reverse complement.
GTCTGGGACTAGATCATGACTGCCTGGATCTACCACAGAATCTTTATCAAAATATAAATTTGGTAGTCAATTTTTACCTTCAGGCGATTCTATAAAACCTGATTGACCTAGAACATCAGCATCTACTGGAACATATTGTCCGCCTTGACTAGTAGGACTATACAAATCTATGGCATAACTATAATTACGACTAGCAAAAGTTTTGGACTCGGCATATTCGAATTTGCCTATCATGTTAATAGAGAAAATTAATGTTGACATTGACATGGCAACCATAACAGCTAAGATAAATAATTTCCATATCGAACTAAAAGCTGCTGACAATCTAAATTTAGTCATGATGCTAAAGCTGCGGAATGGTTCCTTAATATGTCGGGCGATAAAATTACCTTTAAATTCTCCACCGTTCTTCATTAAATCTACTGTTTTTTCTCTTAGTAAAACAAAGGTAGCAATAATAGAAACAATTAGGAATATCAAAAATGGTAAGAGAATAGAAATTATCATAATTCAAATATTAAAAGAAGCAATTGGGGTAGGTAACATTCAATAGTTACCAAATAAACTAATAGCTGGGCGCTGTATGAAAAATCCTATCAAGTAACCACCAATCCCGCCTACAACAGCAGGCAATAAGGCAAATGGAACTAAGGAAAAAGCAATCTTTCTTTTGCTAATTCCATTAGCTTGGATAATACCAATTTGCATCCGGCTATTTTTGATGTAACGATGGATAACAATGATACAAATAAATAAACTTAAGAAAATAATGAAAAATGTAAGTACAATATCAACCAATTGTATTTTTGATACTAATCCGGGTATAAAAGCAACTCTAAAAGCACTAGCATTTAAAACATTATTAGTATCATTTGCCATATAACAAGCTTTAATACCTTTTGGTCAACTCATTTTCTGTTCGGCAATTTGGTTCATTTGATTTAAAGTTTGTGTAGCATTAACGCCCTTATTAAAGGTTCCCACTAAGTAATTTTCAGTTGGATTACCACGATATGAATCAAAAACTCTTTTATAAGCATTGGTATTAGCAAAAATGACACATTCTTTATTTGGATTAGGTATGATGTGCTGTAAATTTATTATGGGATAAGTAAAATCAGCCGTAGCGCCTGACCCAATAACAACAAACGGTAATTTGGTACTATCATTTGAATTTAAAATAACGTTTTTGGGATTATCATTAAGAAAATCATTCCATTTGTTATTTGTGTATTCACCATCTATGTTATTGCTATAACCACTATTAAGATCCTGCACAAAAGTGTTTGTATCTTTAATTGCATAAGCACTTAAACCGTTGCGAGACAAATATTCTGGCGAAATTACTACATACCTTGCTGTTCAATCGCTTAATGTCCAAGATTGTGGTGTTTCAATAGTCCAATTGACAGAATAACGATAACCTTTATTTTGTATCAAAGCATGTTCCTTGTAAGCGCTTAGATAATTTTCATATTCAGTTTCTGTTGGATTTTCCGCCAAACCTTTAATATAATTGTATAGATTTTCATCTACACTTTTTATCTGTGAAACATCATCACCTCTTGCTAATAATTTGAAAAATGCTTTTGCTTTAGGATCCTTTTGAAAATCGCTAAAAGCACTTGGCAATTTATCGTTATAAGACAAACATGCTTCAATCGGATCTGTAATGGCGTCATCTTTGAACAATTCTTTTAAATCTACTCCACTCCCATACATTGGGTCAAAAAGAGATGTAGAAAAATTTTCATGTTGATTCTCATTAAATAAAACAATTTTGTCAATCTTATCCTCTGGATTAGATTGAACAATTTTATATAGTTTGCCATCTGGTGAATTATCTATATCCAGCGACTTAAAGTTTCGTCAAGCCACTTTATCTTTCATATCATTATCGAGATATTTTTCCATTGGTGTATCGGTTTGGGTAACTGTATTAACAAGTTCTGCTACAATGGCGTTTTCTTCTGCACCTAATAAAGCCAAATCACCAGATTTATCATCACTCAATTCCTCCATTATTTGATCATAGCTTTTATCGGATATATGATCAGTTGAAGCATTTAGGTAAGATAGTGTTTGAAAATCTGTTTTTTCATTGTTAATCGTAATAATGGGGTGCAATAAAGCAGAATAATAAGAATCGCTAGGATTATTATGTAAATCATAAAAAGCCTTAATTAAGGAATTAGCTTGGTCATTTGCATTAAGGCTTACCATATATGTGCGTCTGCCATTAGGAGTTTCTGGCTGCAATGGCCACGGCACATCTTTATTGTCGCTAGATTTACCCATATATTGATTTGGGCTGACAGGATCATCAAATGAAGGATTATTGGTAAAATCGTATTTAGGATTACCAATTTCATAGTTTTCAGAGACAGTAAAGTCATGAATGTTGCCAGAAGTCGTAATTCGAGCATATTCATTGGAAATATTAGATGAAACACTATTTAAAACAGTAAAAATACCGATGGATAAGAAAACAAGAAATGTTAATCCAATAACTGACGCTTTATTTCTTTTGAGTGAACGAAAGACGTTTTTAATCAAGTTTCACATACTACCCATCACTATACCATTAATTCTTAGAATATCATTCATTTTATCTTTGAAGCAAATAAGATGAAAAATAATCAAATTATGGTATTGACAATATAAAAATCATTCATACAAATCGATATTTTCCAAAATCCTATTACAAATCTATAGTTTTGCTATTACAAACACATAAGTATTTATAATATTTAGCATATTCTAATGAGTTATATCTCTTTGTACCGCAAATATCGTCCTAAATTATTTCATGACATTACTGGTCAGGAATTTATTGTGCGTACACTTACCAATAGCATTAAACAGCAAAAAGTAAGCCATGCTTATATCTTTGCCGGCCCTAAAGGTATAGGAAAAACAACGATTGCCAAGATTTTTGCTAAAGCTGTTAATTGTTTACACCCAGTTAATGGCGATGCTTGTAATGAATGCGTTAATTGCAAAATCATTAGTGACAATCAAACTACCGATATTTTAGAACTAGATGCTGCTAGTAATAACGGCGTTGATGAAGTCCGTATTATTATTGATGGCGTTAGATTTTTGCCTACCTCATTAAATAAAAAGGTTTATATTATTGATGAAGCACATATGTTAACTACCCAAGCATGGAACGCCATGCTTAAAACTGTAGAAGAAGCACCAAATCATGTAATTTTTATTTTTGCCACAACTGAAATGCATAAAATTCCTTCCACAATTCTGTCTAGAGCGCAACATTTCTTATTTACTCGTCTCAATACTCATCAACTAACTAATATGCTTAATAATATTGCCAAGCAAGAGCATATTACATTATCCGAAGAAGCAATACAAAAGATTATTGCCTTAGCTGATGGTTCTGCAAGAGATGCTATTAGCATTTTAGAACAAATGGCAATGTATACAAATAACAATATTACTAGAAATGATATTGATGAAGTTTTTGGTTTGATAGACATAGATAACAAAATCAAATTTATTAATTTAATGTTGCATAAAGATACTCAATCTATTATGGAATTAATAAATCAATATGAGCAAAATGGTGTTAATTTTATGCAATTAGCCAATGATCTAGTCGCCATACTTATCGACAAATTAATATATCTTCAAACCAAAAATATCAAAATTTTAACAGTTTTGAACGAAACTACAGTTGATGCAATTAATATAAGTGAAAATGATTGCATTAAGATAATTAATGTATGACAAGAAATATACATGAAGATGCGTAATGCAACTGATTTGAGTTTCTATTTAAAACTAGCTGTCTTCAATACTTTTAGTATTAATAATGATAATAGTGTTTCTGCATCACAACCAATACCAACTATTGAAGCAAAACAACCAATTAAGGAAGACGATAAAAAATCTAATTCTATAGACATAAAAGAATTACCACCATTAAATCAAATGTTTAAAGTAACACCTTATGAAACAAAAGCTGTTGTTTCTTCTCAACCTATTTCATCTCCAACAATAAAAAAACCGCTGGAATTTAATCAAACAGAGTTATTTAATCAAATTGCTCATAACAATAGTAAAAAATTTCAAGATAAAATTAGAAATTTTTTAATTGAAATTAAAGAAAATAATCAAATTAAGGTTTTGTCCTTAATTGCTTCATCTACTGGTGTTTTAATCGCTTCTAAAAATGGAGTTGTATTACTATTTGAGGATTCAATCGATGCTCAACTTTTAAACTTCAAAACCAATACCTATGATTTTTTAATTGAAATTAAAAAATTTTTTGGTCATCCAATATATTTTATCGGTTTAACTAAAGAGCAAAGTAAAGAATTTGGTCAAAATTTTATCAAATTACATAAACAAGGTCAAACTTTTGATGAACCTAATTTGGAACCATTAAATAGTATATTGAAGGCTAGTAATTCAGTTGAGCAAATCATTTATGAAATTTTTGGAGAACCATAGAATAATGTTCGCAAACGATATTGTTCCAATGAATTTTCAACCAGGTTTTTTAACATTTTATATTATTTGTTACTTGTTATATGCAACTGTATTTGTATTTACTTACGCTTTTTATAAAAATGCCAAAATGAAAATTTACAGCAAATTAAATGTTAGAACAACAACATATGTACTTTTGGGTGTAATACTTTTTCTGTTTATTGTGATTGCCATAATTTTAACTGTTTTACACTATGCCGATGTTAGCCATCTATTTGATAATAATATTTATATGATTCCTATGTCATGGGGGTTAATGATAGCCAGCGGCTTGCATTTGTTAATCATGTGTTTGATACCAATTTATGTCAATCGAAATAAAAAACAGATTAGTAATTTTCGTGATGAAAACTTCATATCTTTATTAGAAATATTAGAACGAAATAAACCATCTGATACATATTTGATTAATTTCAAGAAACGATCAGCTCGTTACGTTTCTGATTTAGAGCAATATAGTAAAATGATTAATTTATCGATGGAAAACTATAAAAATGATTATGAAGGCACATTATTGAATATTATTGTTTTTAATGATAAATACACAACCAAATGATCAAACAATTCAAATTATTTACAATTAAAAATGTTTTATCAAATGGCTTTAAATTTTCAAAAAAAATTAAAATAATTTAGGTAAATTTAATTTATTTCTTGAATTAATATAGTGGAGGCAAATAAAATATGAGTGTAAATGAACAAAAATTATTTGATGAAGCTATTAAGCAAATTGAAATTCAGTTTGGGAAAGGCAGTATAACAACATTTGGTAATGACTATTCTGAAATTGAAGTCATTCCTTCTGGTAGTATTCAACTAGATAGAGCATTGGGAATTGGTGGTTATCCTAAAGGTAGAGTTATCGAAATTTACGGTAATGAATCTAGTGGTAAAACAACTTTAGCTTTACAAGCAATTGCTCAATGTCAAAAATTGAATGGTAAATGTGCATATATAGATTTAGAACATGCATTAGATGGTAAATATTGTGAAGTGAATGGTGTTGATCTATCTAAACTATTATTAGCGCAACCAGATTCAGGCGAACAAGCTTTTTCATTAATTGAAGCATTAATTAAGACTAGTATGATTGATTTAATTGTGGTTGATTCTGTTGCGGCTTTAGTGCCTAACGCTGAATTAAACGGCGAATTTGAAGATCAAACTATCGGTTTACAAGCGCGAATGATGTCAAAAGGATTAAGAATTATTCAAAGTCTTATGGCGCAACACAATACTACCATTATTTTTATTAATCAAATTCGTGAAAAAATTGGAGTAATGTTTGGTAATCCAGAAACAACTACCGGCGGCAGAGCACTAAAGTTTTATTCATCAGTGCGGATTGAATTACGTAAAGTAGAATTAATTAAAAACGGCAATGATTGTATTGGTATTAAAACTAGTGCCAAAATTGTTAAAAATAAAGTAGCACCACCACTTTATAAAGCTTTTATCGATATCTATTTTGATAAGGGCATTGATCATACAATTGAAATCATTGATTTTGCTTTAGAAAAAGGAGTGATTGATAAAAAAGGCGCTTGATACTATTTTGAGAACGAAAAAATTGGTCAAGGTCGTGATGCTACCAAAAATTTTCTATTAAATAATGTAGATTTATTTGACAAAATTAAACGCAAAGCTTTTGA
>JAIRKU010000022.1 GCA_031259945.1 Mycoplasmataceae bacterium | reverse complement strand
CAAATTTAGATAAATTAAAAATGTCCATAAGGACTTAGTAGAATATTTGCACAAAACAAAACATTCAAAAGGACCTTATGAACAATAAATATTCTAAACATAAAAATGGTTGGAGATGCAATCATTTTAAAGAACATGAAAGAGGCAAAAACACTTTTTTATAAAGAAATTTGTGTCGGATTTTTTGTTTGTGTATATAATCTCATTGTCAGCAATGTGCTGGTAAGATTTGATTAAAAAAAGAAACCCTTACAAATTTGTAAGGGTTTCTTCTTCGGTAAAACAACATTTAGTTATTTTAAATGGTGGAGGATAAGGGACTCAAACCCTCAACCTTCTGAATGCAAATCAGATGCTCTATCAATTGCGCTAATCCCCCGTTGGTGGAAGTAAATGGATTCGAACCATCGACCTCACCCTTATCAGGGGTGTGCTCTAACCAACTGAGCTATACTTCCAGACAAACAATTATATAGATTGTTTTTAACGTTTGGTGAATTGTGGGCTACGACGAGCACCGTATTTGCCGTATTTTTTTCGTTCCTTGGCACGCGAATCACGTGTCATCATTTTCTTTTTCTTTAGAATAGTTTTGTTATCGACGTTTACACTGACTAAAGCTCGCGCAATACCTAAACGTACAGCTCCAGCTTGTCCTCGAAAACCGCCACCAGTAACTTTCACTTTTACATCAAAAGATTTAATGGAATCGGTTATCACTAAAGGCTGTTGCATGTCTTGAATAATTAAAGCATTAGGAAAATATTCTTGCGGTGTACGGCCATTAATTGTAATTTTACCAGTTCCAGGCGTTAACAACACCTTCGCTATAGATGATTTACGTCGTCCGAGTGCTTTATATTCTACTTTATCCATAATTATTTATTAACCTTATATTCGATTGGCTTTTGAGCTGAATGATCTTTGCCATTGTCTTTATAGACATGCAACTTGGTAATAATCCGACGAGCCAATCGATTTTTTGGCAACATGCCTTTAACAGCTAAATAAACTAACTCGTCAGCGTATTTTTGTAGCATTTCTCTACCACTACGTTTTCTTAAACCGCCAATATAACCAGAGTGATTGTATCAAAATTCATTCTCTGCTTTATTTTTGGTTAACACAACTTTGTTGGCGTTACGGACAATAACAAAATCACCACAATCTACATTTGGTGTAAAAGTGACTTTATTTTTGCCACGTAATAAATTAGCTACAGTCACAGCTAGTGTACCTAATGTAACGCCTGTAGCATCGAGCGAAAACCATTGACGGTTAGTCTCTGCTTGTTCTTTTTTTATCATGGTTGATTTTTGCATAGAAAAGTCCGGTAATTATAATTAATTTAGTATTCCTTTTTATACATTTTTTGACCATTTTCAAGAATTTCTAATTTTTTCACCAATCCAGTACCGGCTGGAATCAAATTACCAAGCATTACATTCTCTTTAAGAGCATGTAAACTATCAATTTGATTTTTCACCGAAGCATCAGTTAAAATTTTCTTGGTATCTTGGAATGATGCTGCCGCTAAGAAAGAGTCGCTCTTGCTTGGCGCTGTATCTAGACCAAAAATTAAATTACTAGCTGCTACTGGTGTTTTATTATTGAGCAACAGCTCATTGTTGACACGGTGTAATAAACCAATATCAATAACTTCTCCAATAAAGAAGGAAGAGTCCCCAGGATTAAGCACTTTCATTTTATTAGTCATTTGACGCAAAATAACTTCGATATATTTATCAGAGATTTCAATACCTTGTAAACGATAAACTTTTTGAATTTCTTTAATCATGTAATTACGCACTGCATCAATTCCAGCAATTCTTAGCAAACGACTGATATCAATAGAACCGTCAGTAATCTTATCACCCACGTCAATTTTATCACCTACTTTGACTCTAAATACAGCATAGAACGGCACTTCATATCGACGAATTTCATCAATATGACTATTCTTAATTTCTACAGTATAGCCATTATCATTTAATTCAATGGTTTTAACAGTGCCACCAATTTCCGAAATTGTAGCGGTTTCTCATTCTTTTGGTGGTACCATATCAAATAATTGTTTTAAACGCTCAAAACCTTGCGCAATGTTACTGCCGCCCGCAGCACCACCGGTATGAAATGTTCGCATAGTTAATTGTGTCCCAGGTTCACCAATAGATTGTGCCGCAATAACACCAATCGCAGTCCCAATTGCAATTGGTTTATTAGTAGTTAAATCATTACCAAAACATTTTTGACAAATACCATTTTCAGCACGACAATGCAATACTGAACGAATTTCAACGCGCTTAATACCAATTTTCTCAATGTAAGCTGCCATTTCATTAGTAATAATTTCATTATGTCTTACTAAAACTTCTTTAGTTTTTGGATGTTCAATATCTTCCATTGCAAAACGGTTTGCAATACGATCAGCTAAAGATTCAATTGGTTTGCCACCTTCTTTAGTATCATAAATAGCTTCTACTACTAAACCACGGTTAGTGCCGCAATCTTCTTCTGAAACAATTACTTCTTGAGCAGCATCAACAAGTTTACGTGTCATATAACCAGATTTAGAAGTTTTCATTGCTGTATCCGCCATACCTTTACGCGCGCCATAAGAAGAATTAAAATATTCAGAAATAGTTAAACCTTCTAATAATGAATGTTTAATGGGAATCTCAATAATATCCTTAATAATACGTGATTTAGATTTTTGATCATAGTTATATGATTTGGACATTAATCCACGCATTCCCATTAATTGAGCGAATTGCGAAACATTACCTCGTGCACCAGATTTAGCCATAACCACAATAGAATTATTTTGGTTATCTTTATTCACCATAATATCTTCTACATCGGTTGATACTTGATCTTTTACATTGGTTCATAAATTAACGACTTTTTTGTAACGTTCATCATCTGTTAACAAACCTTTTTGGAATTGACGTTTTAACTTACCAACGGTTTCATCGGCCTCTTTAAAATAATCATATTTTTTAACATATCGAGGAACATCATAAGCTGAAACTGTGGTGGCAGATTTGGTAGAAAATCTGAAACCTAAGTTTTTTAAACCATCCATGGTTTTAGCCACCACTTCTACAGGGTAACGTGTGTATAACATAGAAATAATTATCTGTAAGGTTTTCTTAGTTAAAGAATTACGCGGCGTTCAATTCTTAATTGCTTCACGTACATTTTCGCCATGACCTACAACATCTGTTTTAGCAATGTCTTCGTCAACATTAATGTTATTAACATAAACCATATTATCAGGTAATACATTATTTAAAATGATTTTACCAACAGTTGTAATCAATGTTCCTTGATGCGGAAATTTTTTCTGTGGATAATTATTGGTTGTAATGCCAACGATAGAGTGCGGATGTACTTGACCAAGTGTATAAGCCTTCAAAACTTCGGCAGTAGAAGCAAAAATACTTCCTTCACCAATTTGTTTTTTTTGTTCAGTACTTAAATAATACACTCCTAAAATCATGTCCTGAGTTGGAGTAATTACTGGTTTACCATCTTTAGGTCCTAAAATATGTCAAGAAGCTAATAAAATATCACGCGCTTCAGCAACTGCTTCCACACTTAAAGGTACATGCACCGCCATTTGGTCACCATCGAAGTCAGCGTTAAAAGCAGTTGTAACTAATGGGTGTAGACGAATCGCTTTCCCATCAATCATCTTTGGTTCAAAAGCTTGAATACCTAAACGGTGCAAAGTAGGTGCACGATTTAATAACACTGGTCTTTCTTTAATAATTCTCTGTACAATTGGTCAAATTACATTTTCTTGACGTAGTATCATTTTTTCAGCCGTTTTAACATTTGTAGCAATTGGTTTGATCTCATTACCAAAGTTATCAAACTTCTTAATTAATTCACGAATAATAAATGGACGGAATAATTTTAAAATCATAATAGAAGGAATACCTACTTCGTACATTTTTAATTCTGGCCCAACTACAATAACACTACGACCAGAATAATCAACACGTTTACCTAATAAATTTTGACGGAATAAACCTTGTTTACCTTTTAAATGATCAGATAATGATTTTAAAGGACGTTTGTCTTTAGACATAACGGGTTTACTACGGCTAGCATTATCGAATAATGCATCAACCGCTTCTTGTAACATACGTTTTTCGTTATTTAAAATAATAGAAGGTACACTTAATTCAATCATCTTTTTAAGACGATCATTACGAATAATAATTTTACGATAAAAATTATTAATATCACTTGTAGTAAAGCGTCCACCGCCTAATTGAATAATAGGACGTGTATCTGGCGGAGTCACTGGAATAACTTTTAAAATCATTCATTCTGGTTTATTATTAGATTCAATGAATCAACGAATCACTTCAAGACGTCGCATTAGTTTACGAAAACGTGCACTATTAGGATCAATTTGCGCCATTTCATTTTGGATATTAATTGATTCTTTTTGTAAATCTACATTTTTAAGTAATTCATAAATGGCTTCAGCGCCAATGCCAAAACGAATATTTGTATGTTTGCGAATAAAATTGAACACTTGTTCAATTGAAAAAGGCATAGCAGTATTTTTCAATGTCTTGTAATATTCATCAGCACGTTTATAGTCAATACTATCTTTAATTGATTTAGCCTTAATTTCTTTCAAAACTCTAATCAAACGTTGACGATCGCTTTTAGATGTTTGCGAGCTAGTCAAATCAATAATATCTTTAGCTTTAAAAATAGTGCTATTAGCAGCATCTAATACAATGTGATTGACAAAATAAATAACTTCTTCAACTTGTTTGTAAGGCACATCTAACACTAAAGAAATTTTAGAGGGGCTTGGCAATTCTTTGCTCATTCAAATGTGAGCGACAGGAGCAGCTAATTCAATATGTCCCATTCGTTCACGACGAACGATGGATTCAATAATTTCTACGCCACACTTCTCACAAATTTTACCTTTATATTTTACTTTTTTATATTTACCACAAGCACATTCATAATCTTTTACAGGACCGAAGATAGCTTCATCAAATAACCCCCCACGTTCTGGTTTTAATGTTTTGTAATTAATGGTTTCGCTTTTAGTAATTTCACCATGACTTCATGAACGGATTTGTTCAGGAGACGCAATGCCAATTTGTAATGCTTTAATTTTTGATTTTGTCATATTAGTACCTTATTTTAATTAGAATTGTTCTTCGTCTTCATAAGAAGTATTTTCTTCTGTCGTGATGTTAACGGTTTCACCATCCACCATATCAGTTTCCTTCATTTCCTCGTCAGTAATTACAGAAGTGTAATTATTCATATCTTCTTCGGTGTTATCTTCTTTTTTAACATTAACACCTAAACCAAGCCCTTGTAATTGTTTAGTTAATAATTTGAAAGATTCAGGAATAGATGGAGTTGGGAATGGTCTGCCTTTAACAATTGCTGAATAAGTTAAATTGCGGCCTTTAACATCATCAGATTTGATTGTTAATAATTCACGTAAATTGTAAGAAGCACCATAAGCCTCTAGCGCTCATACTTCCATTTCACCAAAACGTTGACCACCATTTTGGCTCTTCCCTCCTAATGGTTGTTGAGTAATCTTAGAATAAGGACCAACGCTACGTGCGTGAATTTTGTCATCAACCATGTGGTCAAGTTTCATCATGTACATAACGCCAACAGCAATTTCACCATCAAAATAATCTCCGCTGCGTCCATCAATTAATTTAAATTTACCGTGTGTCTTAATAGGATCAATACCTGCTTCTTGCAAAGCCTCAGTAATATCATTTAAATTAGCCCCCATGAACACCGGTGTGGCAGCTTTAACGGATAAATCCTCAATATTTAAACCTGAGTTTCTTAGAATAATTTCTAAATCAACATCATGAATATTTTTTTGAGCAGCTTGCATTGTTTCAATTTGAAGTTCTTTAAAATATTTTCGTGCATTTTTCATTAATACTTGCGCTTTTGGTTTAACTAAACCAAATTGTAAAACAACAGTGCTAATAGGAGTTTTCTCTATAGTAAATTCAATTAATTTCTTCTTAGCAATTTCTCTTAAAGCTAACCCTAAATGGATTTCCATAATTTGGCCTAAGTTCATACGACTTGGGACACCTAATGGATTCAAACAAATATCGATTGGTGTGCCATCTTCTAAATGAGGCATATCAGCAACTGGCACAACAATAGAAACAATGCCCTTGTTGCCATGACGCCCAGCCATTTTATCACCAATTTGAACTTTACGTTTTTGTGCAATATAAATCTTAATTAACTCAATCACATCGTCATCTAATTCATAACCATCTCGTGAATGGAAACGTTCTACTTTAGCAACAATTCCTTCGCCGCCATGTGGTACTTTTAAGGAAGCATCACGAATATTTTTAATTTTACCACCGCTCATGGCTTGCAATAATTTTTCCACACTAGTAGCATCATTTTGACCTTTAGGTGTAACTTTACCAACAAGAATATCACCTTCACGTACTTCCGCACCAACCATGATAATGCCATCTTCATCTAAGAAACGTTTAGTTTCTTCTGAAACATTTGGCAAATCACGAGTAATTTCTTCGTCACCTACTTTATCAATTCGTAAGCACTCAATTGAATGTTCTTCAATACTGATAGAAGTATATACATCATCTTGAACCAATCTTTCGGACACCACAATTGCATCTTCAAAGTTATAACCATTTCATGTTGTGAAAGCAACTAAAGGATTACGCCCTAAAGCTAATTCACCATTTTGCATAGCTGGTCCGTCGGTTAAAGTTTCACCTGCTTTTACATGCTGATCTGTTTCTACAATTGGAACCTGATTAATACATGTATTTTGATTAGACTTACGAAATTTAATTAGATTGTAAGTATGTTTTTTATTACTATTGTCAGCTACCACAATTTTATTACCGTCAACATAATCGATTGTCCCAGACACATCACTAACAACCGTCATACCAGAGTCATGTGAAATTTTATATTCATTTCCCGTCCCCACAATTGGTGCATATGGTGCTAATAACGGCACAGCCTGACGCTGCATGTTAGCTCCCATCAAGGCACGAGTAGTATCATCGTTTTCTAAGAAAGGAATAGCACTAGCAGCAACCGATACCACTTGACGTGGCGATATTTCAACATAGTCAACTTTTTCAACAGGAAACATTTCTTGTGTAGAACGATAACGTCCTAAAACTTTACCATCAACTCCCACAATTTTATTAGGATTTTTTTCGTCTCGTTTTGATGTGGACTCACAAATAATATATTCGTCTTCACGTAAAGAAGTCATTCATTCTACTTGATCTTGAATAACACCTTTAACCACTCGTTTATATGGGGTTAATAAAAATCCAGTTTTTAAATCAACACGTGTAAAAGAGGCTAGCGACATAATCAATCCAATGTTCATACCTTCGGGTGTTTCAATTGGACAGATACGACCGTAGTGTGAATAGTGTACATCACGAATATCAAGATTTGGATCTTCTCGCGAAATACCACCATCACCCATAGCTGAAATTCGACGTTTATTAGTTAATTCACTTAACGGATTTTGTTGATCAATAAATTGTGTTAATTGATAAGAGTTAAAGAAATTTTTAACTACTAGTTGAAACACCTTTGTATTAACAACAGATTTAATTGTTGTTTTTAAAGCAATTTTAGCTTGTTGTTCTTCATTAGCGGTAGGAATAGAAATTGAAGCCAACTTTTCTTTAATATGTTTTTCAACACGAGCCATACCGGCTTGTAATTTATTTTTTAATTGTTCATGAATTAAACGTAAACGTTTATTACCCAAGTGATCAATATCATCATATTGACCAATACCATGAACTAAGCCAATAGTATAAGAAATAACTGAAATAAAATCAGCGATAGTTAAAGCATTGGTATTAATGTTTCCTTGTGTGCCAATAATCGGAGCAGGAAATTGTAGTGTTTCATTGTCTGTGTAAACTAAAACTGCTTCTAATTGTGTAGATTGTTTTTTTTGAATATCCATCGTATTCTTAAAAGACATATTATGTAATTTAATTTCACCCTTTGAAAGAGCTTGTTTCATTTTATCTAATTCATCTTTTAAGATTAAAGTACCTTGTTTGAATAATACTTTACCACTAGTAGTCAAGATGTCTTCAGCAAACACACGTTGATACAATCTTTCGGAAATACGTAGTTTACGTTGCATTTTGTAACGACCGGCAGCAGTCAAATCATATAAACGGTTGTCCATAAAATGACGTGCTAAAACATCTTGATAACAAATTTGGTTACGTGAAGAACTATTCGCTTCAGCGGCTTTAGTAGATATATTTAAATCAGAAATTAAATCCTTTGCTGCTTTTTCAGTAATGATTGCATCAATTAACAAACGAATCTCTTGTTCTTGTTTAGTCAATCTATCTAAAATCTTTTCTACTGGTGTAGTTAATTTATGAATTTTTTCACTTAATTCTTGTTTAGCACTACCTTTAGCCGTAGTGACAGAATTAATTAATTGTTCGTGCTCAGTAGAAATTTCATTGAACAATTGTTCATATTCTGCTCTTAATACATCAGCTTTCTTTTTTTTCTCTACATATTCGAAAACAATTTTTTTTAATTTAGTATCAATTGGTGAACCACGGTCTGATGTCTTGCCTTTGGCAACATCATCTGCTGTTTTACGAATAGCCATAATGTATTCGTCATCAAGAATATTTTGATGATTATAAACCTTTTCAGCAAACAACGTATTAACGATATAGTCATCGTGGTTAAACATTTCAAGGATTTCATCTTGAGTCATACCAAATGCTTTTAATAATTGTGTCGCTGGAAAACTAGGGGCAGCATCGCCCAATGCATTACGCATCATAACTTTGACCATATTAAGTTTTTCATCAATGATGAAGTGCATTTGAGTTCCACGAGACGGAAGAACTTCACAAATATAACCATAGTTAATTTTCTTTTTAGAATTTAATTTAATTTGACTTTTAGTTAGAGCATAAGCTCCTGGAGAACGTACAATTTGACTAATAACAAATTTTTCAACACCATTAACTATGAATGTACCTTTTTTAGTCATCACAGGAATGTTTGCGAAGAAAATTCCATCAGCTACACCTGTCTTGGTTTTTTTAGCGCGTCTTACTTCTCCAGTTTCATTATTGATTAAAGATAAATCAACGTATAAAGCTCGTTCGTAAGTTTTTCCCTCGCGACGAGCTTTTTCTTCATCATTTTCTTTTAAAAATTTGATACCGTTGTATTTTACTTCGTATTTGCTTTTAGCATGACGAACAGGAAAATACATCTCTACAAGAGAACGAATCTCATTTTCAAGAAACTGATTGTAACTATTTTTTTGAACCTCTAGTAAATCTGGCTCATCAAAGTTTGTTTGTATTTTGGAGTAGTCTCTTCGAACGGTAAGACTAGAATACTTAGTTTCTTGAAAAGTTTGGTTGTTATTTGACATGTGGTGAGCCTCTTCTAATTGTTTAGCAAGCAATTAATTATTAATAAACATTATTTATTAATAATACAATAAATCTTGGAATTATATCTAAGTCGAGGTAAAAAGTCAAATATTAATCGAGATAGGTTAAATTAGCTGAATTCCATTTGCAAGTGCAACACTAAGTAAAACGTCCATAACAGTCTATTCCAAATGAAACAAAAATAAAGAAAAATAAGTAAATTTTTATTTTTATGTGTATTAAATAAGTAGAGATTAAATATATTTTTTGGAAAGTATAAAAAACGAAATTATGGCAAATATTAAAGGAAAAAGCGTGTTGTATAATTATAGTGTTGTGAAACGAGACGATAAAGATAACGGTCAGGTTGAATTGGCAAAAATAGGTGGTAAGATGCCTAAATATGCAACGATTGAATATGTAGATGCTAAGTTTAATGAGTTAAAACAACTCATAATTGAGCGAACCGAAAAGTAGGTTAGCAATAAGTTGAATTATAAAAAATTACGATAAATATTAAGTAAAAAAGGTTTGTACAATTATAGTGTTGTGAAACGAGACGATAAAGATAACAGTCAGGTTAAATTGGCAAAAATAGGTGGTAAAATGCCTAAATATGCAACGATTGAATATGTAGATGCTAAGTTTAATGAGTTGCGAGATGAATTAAAAGTTGAGGCTCGCGGGTTAAATAGTAGATTTAATAAATTAGAGCAAGAAATGCTAAGCTTCAAACAAGAAGTTAATAATGAGTTTGATGCATTAAGTGATTTAGTAGTGAAGATTGCTCAAAAAGTTGGAGTTTAACCATAACTAAATTAATAGGTAGTGCCAATAATTAGTTAATTCCGAGGCAAAAAGTCAAATATTAAATTGGTAGAATGGTTGCTTCCGCAAACATAGCGTCAGCTTTGTAGGCCTCAACTAAATTAGCAGGCACGCGTAATATTTTTCCTTTAAAGCAATTGTATGGTCTTTGAGTGTTGTATTCTATCTTGCCTCCATCATAATTGATGATTGCCTCTTTAGACACACATTCAAAATATCCACGATCAATCGAATTAATTTTAGAAATTTCTTTAGGAATACTTAAACTATCTAAACATGTTTGATAGAATAATCCATAATTAGCCATAAGTTCAGTAACACCTTGAGGTAAAAGACCTTCCATATCTACTTTACCTCATGCTAAACCATCAACAGCAGCCCTGCCGGAACTACAATTAAACGGAGTAAACTGATAACTATTATTTGGATCATAATGTAATACTATTTGTCCAATAAGACGTCCAACAACAGTATCACCTGTATCCCTAAAGTCTTTTACGTGATAATATGAATCAGCATCATTAGAAGTTCATATATAACGAAAACTCATTAAACGAAAAGCAGGCGTTTTACTTTCATTAAATAATACATGTTTACCAATATACAAAGATGAGATATTATGCATTTCTCCAAATGCACTTTGGTCTATATAAAGCGGCTCTGAAGTGTCTGGTATGCGTAGTTCTCCAACAAAATCATTATTTATTCAGAAGGCCCCTGAAAAAATATGTCGCAATGTATTCGGTAATATTAAAGTTCTTTTTAAAAATCCAGTATTGAAGTCATCAGAAAAAGCATTAGTAGCAATGTCGGTTACTTTATAAGTATCACCACCATAATTAACAGTACTTGGTATTTCAATCGTTACTGCATGATGCAGAACAAAATCCATATGTTTGGTATCAATACCAGTAACGGTAGCAATCGCTTTATCTTTGTCATAAGTATAAGTAAAACATTTATCATCGGTTGTTGTGTTTTTGTCAAAACTTGTAACATTTAATATAGCATCGCTAGAATGAGTACTAAAATAATTCTCTTGTGAAAGAGAATCTAAATTAAGACTTACAGAAAATGTGTACTCGCCCGGCGCATGATTAATCAAAATATTTTTATCATCAACAACTGAAATATTGGATAAATATTTTGAATTTGCATGAAAAATTGCTGCATATCATGAATCATCTGCATCAGATGATTTTGAATCAAAGTTTGGAATATATAGAGGAACGTCCGGCCTTAGTGCATATTGCAAATATGGTTTAAATTTAAACGTTAATTCTATGGCACTATTGAGAGCATAAGTTGTCGATGCATCTTTTTTAACACCTATGACAATTGTCACCGCACAATTTTTAATAGATTCATCAGTGGATCATATTTCAGGATTGTTGATTTTTAAATCTTGAGTTATAACATTTGGGAATTCTGATTTTATAACATTCATAATGTAATCAGTTTTGGTTTCATTACTTACATTAGGATTCCATAAATCATAATCGATAGTAGCTGATAAACTATCTTTGGTAATATCAGTAGATAATTGTCTATCACCATGTTTTGGTCCATTACAACTTGTAACTAGCATCGATGTGCCAGTGCCTAAAATACCAAGTGCACCTAACGAAGTTAATGTTTTTATTAATTTGATTCTTTTCATTTTTATTTTGTCTCCTTTTATATATAGAAAAAATGATGGAGCAACCGAAGTCACTATTACTCCCTTTTGTAATTTTAAAATTTCTCTACCAAAATAGTATAACATAGAAAGTACATATGAAAACAACAATTTAGATAAAAACACTTAGTTTTATCTAAATTGTTGTTCTAAGGAATTTTTAATAATTAACGACGGTTGATGCCTTCTTGTAAAACATCACGAGTAATTTTATCAAACATTACTTCTTTATGAATTTGATCTTTAGCGTTGGTGTTTCCAAAACGTTTAGCGATATTATCAAGTGAAATAGTTAATGGATGAACACCTCTAGTTAAAACCAGTAAGAATCGATTAGCTTCACGATAATTTTGATTATTAGAATTACCGTTAATGTGGATATTACGTTTCATATATTCGTTTAATAATCTTACAACTTTGTCGCGTCCTTTATATGGATGATCTTTTAAAATTCCAGCAATTGATGCTGCAGTGAAAGACCAATCATCAATGGGTAAAAATTCTTGATCTTTTTGTTTTTGTAAATGCGGATTAGTAGCAATACGCACTTTAACTTTTCGTCCATAGTATACATAATATCAAAGCACAAAGAAAGAAGCGGCTAATATTACAAATCCTAATTCAATGACATTACCGACAATTTCGGAAGAATCATTATTTTGAATTCCAGAAGCGATATGTCCAATTACTTCATAATAGTGGTATACAAATAAAAAGCCCATAAATAATAAGGTAATAGCGAACGCTGTTTTTTCCCACGTTCTTAAAGTTAGTTGGCGTTTTTGTTGCATGCGGAGCGCCGACAATAATACCACAATGTAAACTAATATAGTAATAGCGCTAGAAGCAGCGGTTAGACTAGCAACTGTGAAAGCAGATTTAACTTGAGCCAGTCATTGCTCTGCAGCTTCTTTGCCTTGAGCTGACAGTATATCATTATATTGTGATTGGTTGTGAATACCTCTTACTAAATCTGGAATAGCTAACCAAACTACTACAAATAAAGCTACAATAAATAAATTTATTTTACTTGCTTTTACTGGCAACCCATCTTTATCTAATTTTCCTCAGCTATCAGGGAAATACCCTTCCACCGCCATTGGTTGGATCATCGTACCTCCATATAGGGAATTCTGCATGGCGGCATTTATTTTCAACGAGACCGAACTAATAATCAATAAAATTGGTCCACCATACAATATGACTTTATTTGATGTAAACTTACCCCATAAACTCATAGTTTCATTTTGTTGAAAACCTTCATTTAAAGGTAAGGCTGCAAAGAAAATTAACAAAATCACTACATAAAAAATAGTGGATATGATCATAATCAAGGTAACACCAAGTCCAATATTTTTTTGTGGATTCTTAACGTTATGACCTGCAGTTGAAAATATTTCAAAACCAGCAAAGAAATAAAAACAAGAGTTAAAAGATGAAATGATTTGATCAGCATGTAAAGCATCTGAGCTAGCAGAATAATTGGCCCAATCACTAATATTTTGACTACCGGCGCCATTAGTACATGCTAATCCAATTGCTGCAACAATCAAAAACAAGGCTGCCCCTCATTTAACTGCTGCAGTAATGTGAGCAAATTTCTTGTACATGCGAATGCCCAAGAAAATAATAATTGCACTAGCCATATAAATGCCGATGCCCATTAAATCTAGATACAAATCACCGAACGGTCCTCACTGAAAACCATACCAAGGAATATTATTACCTTGGCCCACTCACACATACGATGGTGAAAAAGTACCACGAATCAACATTAAAATTTGAAATGTGATCATAAAAGGCATGCCGACATACAACATAAATGTAACAAATAAACCAACAAATTTATTGAATGTACCTCGTGCATATATATAAGCGCCGCCGTTGTTGCTAGACTTGTAAACACGAGCAATTCTTGCAAATGCTCATGCACAAATGCCGGCAAATAATCCTTCAATTATATAAATCCAGAGAATGTTCATACCAATACCAAAAGCATGATCGGAGTTAACTCCTTGTGGGTTACTTAAACCCGCACAAGCGCCAATAAAGCTAATACCTACAGTGTAATTAAAACCTAGTCATACAAATTCTTTTAGACTAAATTTTTTCTTGCTCTCACCTAATTGTTGTTTTTTCTGTTTCCCTACACTCATATTCGTATGGAAGTATATACTATTTTATTGAACAATAATTAAGGAAATATTTTCTTATCATTTCTTATCATTGTTAAATACAAACATTTTATAATTCCTTCATATGAAAAAATATGCATTAATTAGTGTCTATGATAAAAATGGTATTTTAGATTTTGCTAAATATTTAATTACACAAAATGTTGAAATCATTTCTACTGGCGGAACATATCGATATTTAAAAGAGAATAATATTCCAATTACTGAAATAAGTGAAGTTACTCAGTTTCCTGAAATGTTGGATGGACGCGTCAAAACGCTCCATCCTAATATACA
The DNA here is from genome assembly GCA_031259945.1 of Mycoplasmataceae bacterium. Lineage (GTDB taxonomy): Bacteria > Bacillota_I > Bacilli_A > Mycoplasmatales > Mycoplasmoidaceae > Malacoplasma_A. The sequence continues at coordinate 87,631 of JAIRKU010000022.1, read as the reverse complement.
TGCAGGTATTTTGGCAATTCGCTCTAACAAAAAACATATGGATAAAATTGCTGATTACAAAATAAATACCATAGATTTTGTAATTGTAAATTTGTATCCCTTCTTTGATAAAGTGAAAACAAATTTATCATTTAATGAAAAAGTTGAGTTCATCGATATTGGTGGACCAACTATGTTAAGAGCAGCTGCTAAAAATTTTCAAGATGTAGTTGTAGCGTGTGACAAGAATGATTATGCAGAAATACAAAAACAGATGCAACAAGGAGAAATAAATTTAAATTTTAAACGTAAATTAGCAGGGAAAGTATTTAACTTGATGAGTGCGTATGATGGTGCTATCAGTAAATTTATGCTAGATGATGAATATCCTGAATACTATAGCATCTCATTTAAAAAGAAGCAGTATTTAAGATATGGTGAAAATCCTCATCAGTCTGCTTGTTTTTATAGTTCAACAATAAATGATGGGGCAATGAACACTTTTGAAATTTTGAATGGTAAAGAACTTTCTTACAACAATCTTAAAGATGTGGATATAGCTTGGAAAGCTGTATGTGAGTTTGATGAACCAGCATGTTGTGCATTAAAACATAATACACCTTGTGGTTTCGCTATTGGTGATAATGCTATGGATGCATACACTAAAGCTTACAACGTTGACCGTAATAGTATATTTGGTGGCATCGTTTCTTTTAACCGGAAAGTAACTAAAGATGTTGCAAATGAAATGGTTAAAATATTTTTAGAAATTATTGCTGCTCCAGAATATGAAGATGAAGCGTTAAATATTTTAAAAACAAAAAAGAATTTGCGAGTTATAAGGTTTAACAATAAACCAACCGACACACATATCGCAGTATCTGTAGACGGTGGTTTATTGGTTCAATCAGAGGATAAACAATTTATTAAAGATTTAAAGGTTGTTACTGAACTATCACCTACTAAAGAACAAATGAAAGATTTGTTATTTGCGATGAAAGTAGTTAAGTTTGTTAAATCTAACGCTATAGTCGTAGCCAATAATGGAGTAGCTGTAGGTATTGGCGGTGGTCAAGTTAATCGTATTTGACCAACTATTGATGCCTTGAAGCGTGGTAGGGGAGCCACAGTGCTTGCATCGGATGCTTTTTTTCCTTTTAAAGATGTAGTAGATGAAGCAGCTAAATATGGTATTAAAGCAATTATTCAACCAGGCGGATCATTAAAAGACCAAGAATCTATTGATGCAGCCAACCAGCATCATATTGCTATGGTATTTACTGGCATTCGCCATTTTAAACATTAATATTTTATTTACCAGGTAGTTGAATAATTGCTTCAACAGGAATGTGTTGATCCAAGAGATCTTGTCTACCATTTAATTCAGGTAATTCCACTAAAAATAAAGCAGCAACTAATTTTGATTTTAATTGTTTTATTAATCTATTAATTGCATAAGCTGTACCGCCTGTTGCTATTAAATCATCCACTAATAAAACTCGACTACCTGGTTTAATATCTTGTTTATGAATTTCCAAAGATACTTTATTGTATTCAATTGTTTCCGTAACAGATATAGTTGGCCGAGGTAATTTTCCTTTTTTACGAACAGGTATAAAAGGAATGTTAAGTTTTAAAGCTAAAGGAATACCAAAAAAGAAACCTCGAGATTCAGCTGCTACAATGTAATCAAATTTATATTTTTTAGCTTTCTTAGCTAATTCATTTACAGCAATATTGAAAACTTTACAATTAGCTAGTATTGGTGTGATGTCTTTAAATTGGATTCCTTTTATTGGAAAATTAGGAATATTGGGAATATTTTGAATAATTAATTTTTGATTTTTATTTATTTTAGTTTTCATAGGCACCTCATAGATTTTAAGGGATTAATAATGTTTATGCGAAGTTTTGGCAACACCTTGTTTAGAATCACTTCGTATTCGAATTAAACCTGGAATAAACATAATTCCTAAAAAAATGAATAACATCAATATTTGTGATGATGCTCCTATGATATCTTCAATATTAATATCAAATTGAATAACATAATTAGGAAGTGGCATAGCTCCAGTGTAATACTCTACAATATAAATTAAATTACCCACCGATTCGACTGGAATAAATAAAATACCAACTCCAATAATGATTAAACTAGTTCATGCTCCAGGTAATAAATATTTAGATCGTTGTACTTTAATCTTATTTGTTTTGCGGTTGTGAATAACACCAACTACGGCAAATAAAATGACTACAAAGGCTAACCCCGCATTTCAATTACCGATTAAATCTGCAAATGAATATAAATTAACGACATACCTATCACCGTATTGAACACCATTAGTTCAGCCTGGAATATCACCATAGTGCCCTGAATTTAAAAAGAACAGTCCAACAATCGTAAAAACAATAAATCAAAAAATAGTAATAACATAACTAGTTAAAACACCCATAAAAGTAGAATTAGGTTTGCTATGTGATTGCAACCAATCAGCAAACGGAATTTCACGATGTTTAATTAAATCCTGATAATACCTTGCAGAATAAATCGAAACGCCATTAATAATTCCTAAAATACCAATTGTCACACATATGTTAGCAACTTGAATTATCCATCTTGGTATAGCTAATCCAGATAGTTTGCCACTATGAGTACCTAATAAAAGTGCCAATGAAATAGCAATATCTAATGCACTAACTATAGCCATACCTAATCCCATAGTTAATGATATTTTCTTTGGCTCTCTCATTACACCTTGAATACCAGCAGTGGAATAAAAACCATCGAAAGCAAAGAAAATAGCAGGAATAGAACTAAGAATTCCTAATATGGGGAAATGATCATTAAATAATGGCAAATGTCCATCGTAAACTGGATATTGTGGTGGTCATCATGTGTTATCTGTACCTTTGCCCAATCCAACCATTATGAGCCCAGCTAAAATAGCAAAAATGATTGGCAAAAATTTTATTCCTGTAACAATCCAATTTTGTATATTACCTAATTTAGCAGAAAGACCAGTAATTCATATAAACCATGTCGATATGCCAAACGAAATTAAAACTAATACGTATCAATGAGTTGCAAAACCAAATGTTTCTTGGATTGTCATGACCAAATAAAATGGCATGATGAAGTAGTAAATGGATAAATGCAAATAAGTCATAAAATTCTTACTACTCATATAAATAATTTTGTTAGAAAACTTTCTAACTCAACCAATAATGCCTTGGTGGTTATTGTGTACCCCGCTACAAATCTCTGGTAGAGTTAGTGCTAATGCTAAAATACCAACTACGGCAATAACTCATGATAGGATAGCTAATAGAATTGAACCGTGAACATTATTAAGAATTTCATGATTTTTAATAAAAATACCGGCACCGATAGATGAACCAATAACTAAAGTAACGGCTGAGACGAAACCTATTTTCTTTTTAGCAGGAATAACTCTAACATTAGATGTGCGGTTAGAACTTGCAAAGTTATTTAAAGAACTATGTTTATTTGTTTTTGACATTAATCTACTTAATTTTAATTGATTTAAATAATAAAGAGTATCATTATTTATATGAAAATTCTTATTATCGGTTCAGGTGGCAGAGAACATGCATTAACTTGAAAATTGGCTCAATCAAAACATGTAGAATCAATTTATGTTTCTCCTGGTAATGCTGGAACTGACATGGTTGATAAATGTTGCAACATAAATTTAAATACACATAAGGAATTATTAAATTTTGCAAAAGAGAATAATATTGATCTCACTATTGTTGGTCCAGAAAAAACTTTAGTAGAAGGAATTGTAGATTTATTTAAGAAACATAAATTAAACATCTTTGGGCCTTCCAAAATTGCTGCCAAGCTAGAAGGTAGTAAAATTTTTGCTAAAAATTTTATGAAAGAGTTTAAAGTAAAAACAGCCAATTACAAATCATTTAATAATCCTTATAGTGCATTATCATACCTTAAGCATGCATCCTTCCCTCTAGTTATTAAAGCTAATGGTTTAGCGGCAGGAAAAGGAGTAGTGATATGCAATAATTTTAAAACTGCTCAAACGACTATAACTCAATTCATGTTACAACACTCTCTTGAGCAGGCCGGTAAATCTATTATTATCGAAGAATTTCTAATTGGTATTGAGGCTTCTATAATTTGTTTAACTGACGGAAAAACCATGGTTCCCTTAATTTCCGCACGTGATTACAAAACTATTTATGAAAACAATAAAGGCCCTAATACCGGTGGAATGGGTGCTATTAGTCCTAACAATTATTGCACCGACAAAGTTATGGATGATTTCATAAAAAACATTATGAATCCAACATTAAATGGAATTAAAAAATCTAAAATGGATTTCCATGGTTTTGTATTCTTTGGTATTATGATAACAAAAAACGGTTGTAAATGTTTGGAATACAATGTCCGTATGGGCGACCCAGAATGTCAATCCATAATTCCATTAATGAATTTTGATTTATTAGAAATGTTTCAAATGACTTTAAAAAATCAATTACATAAATTTAAATTCATTTGAAAAAAACAAATTTGTATAAATGTGGTAATGACTTCTAAGGGTTATCCTAAAACTTATACTAAAGGTATCAAAATTAATGTTACTAATAAACCTTTTGTGTTCTATGCCGGAACAATTAAAAAGGGTAACGAATTATTGACAAACGGCGGGCGTGTACTATCAATAGTGGCTACTGCTGATAATATTGAAAAAGCACGTAAGAAAGTTTATAAGACAATTAAAAATGTGTCTTTCAAAGATGCCTTTTATCGTAAAGATATTGGTTTATAAAAACTATCTTTTTGAAGAACGACGTTCTAGATATTGAGCAAAGCCTTCTTGACTTCTTAAATATCAATCAGGAACATCCTTAGCGTAAGACTGACGTTTACGTTCTCATGATTTATGACGAAACTCTTGTCATTGTTCTTCAGTCATATTCATAATTTCTTGTGTAGTTATATTTTTATTATCTTCCATAGTGTTTAATTATACGACATCTATGAATATGATAAAAATGAAATCAGTAACTATTCGTTTAGAATAATTTGAACCGCAGTATGCAAAATTAATTTATTGTAAATAAATCTTATTTTTATAAACAAGTCTATATACATCTTATTATAATAAACCTCCTATTTTATGTTGAAGCAACGAGGATTATATAAACTTAATATATTTGCCCCTTGACGTCGTTTGTTAAAAAAAGCATGAGTTATTGCAAATAAGACAGAAGCGTTAAAGGATAAATATCGTAATATGTCAAACAAAGATTTGTCAAATATGACTAATATTTTTTTGAACGACTTACAACAAGGTAAAACTTTAGACGATATTATGCCAGATGCTTTTGCTGTAGCTCGTGAAGCATGTTATCGAGTGCATAAACTCTTTGCTTATAAAGTACAAATTGTGGGCGCAGCTATTGTCCATTTTGGTGATTTTGCTGAAATGTACACAGGTGAAGGTAAAACTCTTACAATAGTAATCGTTGGTTATTTAAATGCGCTATCTAAAAAAGGCATTCACATTGTAACTGTAAATGAATATTTAGTACAACGTGATGCTAAATTTTGTGCCCAGGCGCTTAATCCTCTAAGTATTACTGTAGGTTATAACATTTCCAGTTTAAAACCAGAAGAAAAACGCAAGATGTTTGCTTGTGATATTACCTACACAACTAACTCAGAATTAGGGTTTGATTATCTACGTGATAATATGGTGCAAAATTATGAAGATAAAGTAATTCGTGATTTAAATTTTGCTATTGTGGATGAGGGCGATTCCATATTAATTGACGAGGCGCGAACCCCGTTAATTATTTCAGGCCAACCTAAACGTGATGTTTCCATGTATATTGAAGTAGACCAATTTTCTAAAACATTGAAACCAGAAGATTACAAGATAGATCCTGAAAGTAATTCTATTGTTTTAACTGATAGCGGTGTTAAAAAAGCAGAGGTTCGCTATAAATTAAAAAAATTATACGCGATTGAAAATTCTGATTTAGTTCACAAAATAAAAAATGCTTTAATGGCTAATTACATTTTTGAACTAGGAGTAGAATACATTGTTCGTGATAATAAGATTCTCCTCGTAGATCAATTTACAGGACGTATTTTAGAAGGACGTAGTTATAACGCTGGATTACACCAGGCTATCCAAGCTAAAGAATACGTTAAAATTGAACCAGAGAACGTTATAGTTGCCACTATTACTTATCAATCATTTTTTAGACTATATAGAAAATTAGCTGGTGTCTCAGGAACAGCAATGACTGAAGCAGAAGAATTTTTAAAAATATACAACATGGTGGTCGTACCGATTCCAACCAACAAACCAAATATTCGTAAAGATCATAACGATTATGTGTTCGCTAATAAGATTAGTAAATGGCACCATGTAGTGGCAGAAATTGAAAAAGTGCATGTCACCGGGCAACCGATTTTAGTCGGTACAGCATCAGTTGAAGATTCAGAACAATTGGTTAATTATCTAAAAAATAAAGGTTTACGTTTTGAATTATTAAATGCAAAGAACCATGCGCGCGAAGCAGATATTGTAGCTCAAGCCGGACAAAAGGGTGCTATCACAATTTCAACCAATATGGCAGGACGTGGTACAGATATTAAGTTAGGACCAGGCGTTGCTGAATTAGGTGGTTTATATGTAATTGGTACAGAAAGACATGAATCACGTCGAGTTGACAATCAATTAAGAGGACGTAGTGGTAGACAAGGTGATAACGGTAATACACGTTTTTTTATCTCCTTACAAGATACATTATTTAGACGTTTTGCTACTGAAAAATTAGACAAATCAGAAGAAAAAATTGACAATGACTATTTTGATTCATGGTTTTTTACAAGACTATTAAACTCTACGCAAAAGAAAGTTGAAGGTTTAAATTTTGATACACGTAAGAATTTAATAGATTACGATAGTGTATTAAGTAATCAACGAGAGTTAGTTTACAAACAAAGAGACCAAATTCTTAAGAATGTGGATAATGTTAAAATTTTAAAAAATATGGCTTCAGTTGTGGCTAAAGATATTGTTAGTTTATTTAAGCTCCCTTCAAACGAAACCTATGTAGACGCAACTAAATTAACTCAAGCCATTAACGCCCGTGTACTTAACGCTAATCTATTAAGTCCTGACATTTTTGATAACAAAACCGTTATTGATGCAATTAAAATTTTTACGAAAATTTTAGAGTTAAGTATCGATACAAGAGTCAAGATGATTGGCGATAATGCTAAAAATATTATTAAAACAATGATGATTCAAAATCTTGACTTTCAATGAACTAATCATCTTGATCGTATTACCAGAGTACGAGAAGGTGTATCATTACGTTCATTGGAACAGCGTTCGCCATTGAACATTTATGTAGAAGAAGCTGATTGGCACTTTAACGAAATGCGTAAAAATGTAGCACATCAAATTATTATTTCTTTCCATCGTTTATATATTCCTAAAATTAATGAAGAGCTTCATAATAATCTCGCTAAAGTATTACCAGAACGTCAATTGGATGCACCTAAAAAAATCGAAAATCAAGATATTACTAATATTTTAAATACGCGACCAAATTTTAAAATTGATGCATCGCCTAAATTACCTAAAGATCGTCCTTATGTATCGCCTGACCAAAAAGCATCTGATGCTAAAGAGCAATTATTGGAAAAAATGCATCAAGCTCAGAATGCAAACAAATTAAATGATGACAAGAAATAAAAAAATTACTTCTAAGTCCATTAAAAAATTTATTGAACAAGCTGACGATAATCCCAGTTCTGTTAGTTGCCGTTGTTGTGTTGAAAAACAAAAGTAATTTGTTTGTTTATAAATAAAAACTCTAAATCTATAATTACTAACATATTATTAAATGCAAATGGATCAGACAGTTTTATTAGAAAAACGTAAAAATTTATTGGATAGTGGTAAAAATACATCTGAACTATTTTTAAACAACCATTTTATTGATTTATCTCAATTATTTAACGAACTAGAATTAATAGATTTTATTGAGAGCACAGCCATTACTCAATTAAAAGTAAATAAAAATGAGCTTGTGAATAAAGTCACTACAGTTATCAATAATGCAAAAGATAGCGAAGAACTATCCGCAGCTTTAGTATCACTGCATTTTAACAAATCTAAGAGTATTGAAGATAAAACAAAATTAATTAAAGATGTCGTCAATTATAAGTTGGAGCTAATTGATGAATTGTTGGAATACTCACTAAAGGCCAAACTAGAGTACTATGACACATCCATATGAACACTACACATGTCATATGGTTTGCTTGAAGGTGTAGTAACAAATGCTAATCACGAAGGTTTATTTATTCGTGCTCCATTAATTAATATTGAAATTGAAGTAATCAGGGATGGCAATGGTGATATTATTTTGCACAAATTAAATGATCAACAATTTGCTAATGGCATATTGGAATTTTCACTAGATGAACAATTAGAGAAAACAACTTTAATTAACGAATCAATTAATCAAGATATATTTAATGCAAATCAATATTTTAATTACTTTACAAATATATTGCCCAATGTTTTAATTGATAATAATTATTCGCAAATTACGAAAGTAAATGTCGATTCTTTTAGAAAGAATACCGGAATAAAAATTAGTAAAACTTTTTTTGCTTCTCTAATTAATCCTAGTGGAGCTAAAATGCTGAGAGATTATGATGAGATTTTGTCCCGCGGTTACAAATTTCCTATATATGACACCATTTTTCACAAAGATTTAAATCATCTTGTTTTTGAACAAGATCAAATTTATGAAATAAATAATCCGTTAAATTTAACACAAAAATTAGCTATTGTTAATTCACAAAATAAAAATACATTAATATATGGCCCACCCGGTACGGGCAAATCGGAGGTCGTTGCTAATTTAATTGCTAATTTACTATTAAATAATAAAAATATTGTTGTAATCTCTGAAAAAAAAGCTGCATTAGACGTTCTAGATAATCGTTTATTATCAATAAGTGATCTTTCAATGTCAGCATTTGATGAACACAATAGTGACATTTTTTATAAAAAGATTTTAAGGCTAAATCATTTGATCTTGGCATCAAATAAAATTGATTTTGATTTACAAAACCAAGATTACATAAATTTATTAGATTATCAAAAATTAATGGGTTCACTAGTTATTTATATAGATATTAACAAAAAAACAATTTATGATATTTTATCTGCATATGATCGTCTGGATTTGATTTTTTACCAACGTAATATAGATGTTATTAAATTTATTTTTAATAAATTAGCATTAGATAAAATTAATATAAATGACTTTATAGAAAGCACTAAATTAATCTATGAAATTAATAAATTTTATGTCACAATTTTTGGTACAAAACAAATTCATAATAATGCCTATAACTATGAGCGTGTCAAAGCATTTTTAGATGTGTTTGTAAATGTTTCTGATGATGATCAAACATTTGTAATTAGTAAGTTTGTGTTAGAGGATGAAATTTTAGAAAAAAAATCCATGTTTAAATTACGTAATAAGAGTATCCAAAATATTAATGTTCATGCATTTTTAGAAACGTTTCATAAAATTATTGACAATAAACTTACGTACCTAGTTAACTTCAAAAAAATATTTGCTTTTTTTAATGAAAATAAAATGATATCTGAATATATCTCTTTATATGATTGATTATCCAACACAGATTTACAAAAGTTGATAGATTTAATTAAAAATGCTAATACGTCACAACATTTAATAAATAAATATTGAGATTATCATAAAATCCACGCTCAACATACTGATGAAATTATCCGTGATTTCTATATTAACAATTTGAAGGAAAAACTTTTAGCTAATCATCAAGATGAAATCAAATGGACAGAATTAGTAAGGATAGCTAATTTATCTAAACGACCTAATGTTAATAAAATAATTAAAGAATATTATCTAATATTGCGAAACGTTTTTCCTATTTGAATCCTTTCTCCTGAAGCTGCATCATCCATTATTCCTTTGAATGAAAATGAATTTGATTATGGTATTTTTGATGAAGCTAGTCAGATGCGTATTGAACGAGGCATACCTTTAATATACCGATGTCGTTTTTCAATTGTTTCAGGCGATGATAAACAGTTAAAACCGACATCATTTTTTGCGAGAGCGACATCACTAGACGAAAGTTATGACGGACATTTTGATAACGTTGATTCATTACTCGATAAGGCAAAATCTTCTAATTGGATGAGTTTCACGTTAGATCATCATTATCGTTCTGTTAATGAACAACTTATTAAGTTTTCAAGTCATTATTTTTATAATGATGAATTAATTTGCATTACTAAAAATGGTAAATTTAAAAAGTCCATAGAGCTATTTGATGAGATTGGTAATAACTATGACCGTGAAAACGGTATAAATATTGCAGAAGCCAATAGAGTTATCCAAATTTTGTTAAATTCAATTAACTTATATAAAAATATTATTGTTGTTACTTTTAACATTAAACAAGCAGATTATGTTCAGCGACTTGCTTTAAATCAACCACAACTTAGAGAACATTTAGAGCAACTTAGTCTAAAAATTAGAAGTTTAGAAAATGTTCAAGGTGATGAAGGCGATTTAGTAATTATTTCTTGTACATTTGGTAAAGATAAGGGGGGTAAATTTTTGCAAAATTTTGGACCGATTAATCAAACTGGTGGTAAAAATCGTATTAATGTTATGATCAGCCGAGCAAAAGAAAAAATGATTATTATAAAATCATTCATGTCTAGTGATATTACTAATGATAAAAACGAAAACACATTAATATTCAAAAAATTTATTAGCTATGTGGAAAACATTAATAGTAATACACAAATTATTACCAATAAATCTGCAACAATTCCTTCCAACGATGCAAACGTTATGCTTGATAAATTAGCTAGCGAACTATCCTTAGATAATTCATTAATTATTGAAAAATACAAAAAAATTGGTAGCCATACTATGGACCTAGCAATTAGCAAAACTAATAATCCAAGTATTTCATTATGTGTATTAATTGATGACAATTATGATAATGAATGCTATAGTAAAAATAAAATTAATTGAATTTCCAGTATTGACCGCCAAAAATATTATGAAGACCGTGGCTATCACACTTATCGATTAAATTTATTAGAACTAGCGATAGATAGGCGCACCATAACAAATATGATTAGGCAACAAATAATTTAAAAAGCACCAAAATGTTTTTTTTCATCATTTGGTGCTTTTTAAATTAATTTTACTTAATATCTATCTTTAATAGTTCTTGACGCTGATTTAGCATTTTTTTTGCCAGGCACCGCACTAGATGTAAGCTTTGATACTTTACCAGTAATTTTGTAGGGGCTTGCCATTGTGAATATTAAAATAATGGAAAGAAGCGTACCAAACAAAGTTATGCTTACTAAAGTAATAGCAATAATTCCGTATGTAGTTAGTTGTCAATAAGCGTCATCTGTCAGTTCAACAAATTTAAAACTATCAATTTTAATAATATGTAGTTCCCCTAAGATTACTAACAATATATAAGTAATACAAGCTATCGATAGCAACAATGTAGTAAATAATATTCATTTCTTGAAGCCGTACCCTTTATATAATGATTTTTGTACTTTTACACGTTCTTTATTTGAAATAAATGGCATAATGCCTCCTAAAATTTTCTATTATTATAGCTGATTAGCAAAATTTTCATATTAATTTATTATAATCTATACACTTTTGACACGAAAGGAAAATAATATTATGGCAAAAGCAAAATTTGATCGAAGTAAGCCGCATGTTAATATAGGTACCATTGGACACATTGACCATGGTAAAACCACTTTAACCGCAGCTATATGTACATATCTAGCAAAGAAGGGTTTAGCACAAGCAAGAGACTATGCGTCAATTGATAGTGCTCCTGAGGAAAAAGCTCGAGGTATTACTATTAATACAGCACACGTAGAATATGAAACATCCAAAAGACACTACGCACACGTAGATTGCCCAGGACATGCTGACTATGTAAAAAACATGATTACTGGTGCGGCACAAATGGATGGAGCAATTTTAGTTGTTGCTGCAGGAGACGGTGCAATGCCACAAACTCGTGAACACATTTTGTTGGCACGACAAGTAGGTGTACCTCGTATTGTAGTTTTTATTAATAAGTGTGATGTAGTTAATGATCCAGAAATCCAAGAATTAGTTGAAATGGAAATTCGTGATCTATTAACATCTTACCAATTTGATGGTAATAATACTCCAGTTATTCGAGGATCCGCTTTATTAGGATTACAAGGTAAAGCTGAATGAGAATCTAAACTCCAAGAATTAATGAATGCAGTTGATGATTACATCCCAACACCAACTCGTGAAGTAGATAAACCATTCTTGCTACCAATTGAAGACATCTTCACCATTACAGGTCGTGGTACCGTAGTAACTGGAAGAGTAGAACGAGGTAAAGCTATATTAAATGAGGAAGTAGAAATTGTTGGAATTACTCCTACTAAAAAATCAGTTATTACTGGAATTGAAATGTTCCGTAAACAACTTGATGAAGCAATGGCTGGAGATAATGCTGGGATTCTTCTTCGTGGTATAGAAAAGACTGATGTGCAAAGAGGACAAGTATTAGCTAAACCAGGTTCAATTAAACCTTACAAAAAATTTAAGTGTCAAATTTATGCGCTTAAAAAAGAAGAAGGCGGACGTCATACTCCATTCATCAACGGCTATCGTCCACAATTTTACTTTAGAACAACTGATGTAACTGGTTCAATTACCTTAAAAGAGGGTGTAGAAATGGTTATGCCTGGTGATAACGCCGAATTAACTGTAGAGTTAATCGCTCCTGTTGCCATTGAAAAAGGTTCTAAATTCTCTGTGCGTGAAGGTGGGCGAACTGTCGGCGCTGGTAACGTAATAGAAATTATTGCTTAATAAGCCTAACCTTAATCTAAATAACAAAACTAACAATCAAGGTAGTGCTTGATTGTTTTTTTTAATCTAATAGAGCAACCCACACTTCCTTAATTATTGGTTAAACCCAATTTGACAGTATTAGTCGTTAAGTAATAACAAAATACCTGGAATAATAAATGATAGAAGTGCAAATATTAATTTAATTAATTTAGATGTTTCTGGGCTTGTACCGAAAACTGTTTCGTTTTTATAAATTTTATATCCAACATAGATTGGAATAAGAAAAAGTCAAAAACCAAATATCATTGTCAAAATTCCTGCAATTTGTGTACGTGTCATTTCTCACTCCTTAAAAGTAACTCTTAGATTATATGAAATATATTGTAAGCATCTTATAATTCAAGTAATTATGGAATGTATTTTTTGTAAAATAGTTAATAAAGAAATCCCGGCCAAAATAATTGCCGAAAATAAAGGTGCTATTGCTTTTTTGGATGTGAATCCCGTAAGTGATGGCCACACAATCATAATCCCTAAAAAACATTTTATGAACTTAAGCCAGTGCAGTGATGAATATTTAGCTGATGTTATTAATTTAACAAAAATTGTTTCTAAAAACATTCAAGATTCATTTTTAAAACCTTGAGGTATTAATTATTTATCCAATGAAGGAAATATTGCCGGACAAGAAATAATGCATTTTCACATTCATGTAATTCCTAAATACGGCAAAGACGAAGGATTTAAAATTGGAATTGGAAATAAATATTTGGGAAATATAGATAAAATTTATAATGAATTAAAAGAAGCTAATCTATCTAATAAAAAGACTCTTTAATTGTTTCTATTTTTTGTGAAATTATTTTTTTTAATTTATCCATATTACTATTTACTGTGGTAATGCAATCCTTATATTGTATAAGTTGTATAGAAATTCGTTTACCATAAATATTTTTATTAAAGTTAAATATATGAGACTCCAATATATTACCTCTTATAAAAACTGCGGATTTATATTTTTGGTTGCCAACAAAAGTATAAGCAGAGTAAGAACCTGGTTTAGGCAAAGAATTATTTTTATCAAGCAAAATATTTGCAGTAGGATAATTCATTTTTCTTCCTAAGTGTTTACCATGAATAACTGTTCCCAAAATTTTATAAGGTCTATAAAGATTTTGATTAAGTAATTTTATTTCCCCCCCTACTATCATTTTTCTAATATTGGTAGTTTTATATTTTGGATTAACATGAACGATTTTTACATTAAAGTATTTTTGCAGATGACTTATATCGCCGTGTCGATTTTTACCAAATCGAAAGTCAGATCCAATTATTATTAAAGAAGGTTTAATAGTTTTTAATAATTTATAAACAAATGACATGGCTAGCATGTTGTGTTTGGATAAATCTAATAAAAATATTTGGTGGGGTAATAATAATTTTAATTCTTCTATTCGTTTAGAGTCGTTATACACAAAATTTTTGCTTTTATTAGGTACATTAAGGAATGTTAAAATATTAAATTGACCATTTTTAAGGTTTCTAAATAATTGTAAATGACCTTTATGAAGGCCATCAAAAAAGCCTATTATTAAAGGCATGGATGCTTTATTATGTTTGGCATATTTATTTAAAAAGAGAGTATTCACCATACAAAATAATTATCTTTAAATAAGCGCTGAAAATCGCAATATTTGAAAATTAAAATTTTATTTTGGCTGAGTATGGAAAGAATAAGACATATCCATATAATACCCTGACAAAATGGTGGCAATAAAAAAGCATACAAATGCAGCTATTAAAAACGATCATAAAAAATAATGAAAAAGTTTTGAGCTTAACATCCCATTAATACCAATAACAGTGGTTGTTAATAAAGCAAAAAATGGAATGGTTGGTAAAAATATAGCAATGTAATTAAACACATTTGCAGCGGCGCCAACTCCGTGATAAAGTGTAGAAGCAGGATAATCACTAGAATGTTTTAAAATATAAGTAGTGAAAACCAAATATGAAATATTGCCAGCTCAAATAATTAAAATTAATCCAATAGCCATTAATCAAATCATCAATAAAGTTCTTGGCTGCCTTAACCAAAGGTCAAATTTTAAACCTAATTTAGTTAATTTTTTGGAGGACTTGCGATTTTCAAATTTATTAAAATCAATTTTTACATTTTTGTCATCTGGCTTAGGAACAATTTGCACTTCTTTTTCGTCAATTTTTTCCAATGTGGCAACTTTGGATGTAGATATTGTTGCGCTAGGGGTGATGCTTGGTTGTTCGGAACCGAACGAACCGAGGTTTGCATTAATGCCTAATGGCGATGTTTCAACTTGTTTATTTTCAATGTTAATTTGCTCAGGGGTTTTTTTGACAGAAAAAACTGGAACCTTTTCATCAGATGGTTTGAATTCAATTTTAATTCCCGAATCTTGCCCAGATTCTAATTGTTTTTCTATTTCTTTTTTATTATCACTCATGTTTTTACCTTAAAATATGGATTAATGTATTTTATCTAATAATTCATCAATTTTTAAAGAATTATCAATAGTTACATCTTTAACAAATTTAATGTTTGGTATTCTACGAATATTTAAATTTTTAGCTAACTGATTGCGAAAAACACCTTTAGCAATCATTAATTTTTCAATCATGGCGTCTATTTTACTACGATCGTATGTATCAACTGATATTATAGCTAATGAATAATCAGGTAATAATTTCACGGCAGTAAACGAGCAATGTTTAAGGTTGTCGTCATAAATTTCATGCTTAATAGTATGATTCAAAATATTCAATATTTCCGATTCCTTATGTTGATGTTTAAAACTAGGCATACTACATACCTCTTTTTTTAGCGATCAAACGGTATGTTTGTATTATGTCGTTTACCTTTACAGCATTATATTTTTCTAAAGTGATGCCACATTCCATACCTGCTGTTACTTTATTGACTACATCTTTTAAATGTTTCATAGAAGAAATTTTAGTATTAATGATTACTTTACCATCCCGTAGGACGCGTGCATTATCGTTGCGATTTATTTCACCGTTTTGTACTAAGCAACCAGCGATGACACCAATAGCGGAATGGCTTCATAATTGTTGAATAACAGCTTCACCCATTTCCTGTTCTTCATAAACTGGATTTAGTTCACCAAGCAAGAAATCCTGAATACTTTCATTTAATTTGTAAATGATATCAAAGAATAATATTTTAACTTGTTGGCTATCCGCAATATCTCTAGTAGCTCTAGTTGGCTTAATATTAAAACCAATAATAATAGCTTTAGATGCTTTTGCTAAAGTAACGTCCGATTCAGTAATACCGCCAACAGCAGACCTTATGATTTGTAATTTAGTACCAGTTACATTAATTTTAGATAACATATTTTTAATTGCTTCTAATGAACCGTGAACGTCAGTTTTTAAAATGACATTAAAAATTTTAGTGCCTTCTGCAATATCATTATTAATTAAACTATCAGCTTGACGATTAACGATTAATTTATGTAAACGAATTTTTTCAGCAATTTCTTTAATGTCTTTTTCATTAGTACTTACAATAAAATGCTCGCCAGCAGCCGGTGGTTCTGATAAACCTGTAATCTTAATAGGCTGTGAAGGATAGGCTATGCCGACTTCATGTAAATTTTCATCTAACATAACACGAATTCGACCAAAAGCACTACCAGCAATGATGAAGTCTCCTTTAGTAAGAGAACCGTTTTTAATTAAAATAGTTGCTACCGGGCCAAATCCTTTGTCAATGTTTGACTCAATAACTATTCCCATCGCTAAACGATTCGGGTTAGCTTTATATTCGTTTATTTCAGCAATAGCTAAAATGCCTTCTAATAGTTTGTCTACACCCTCTCCATTTAAAGCCGAACCCTTAATAGTAATAGTTGAGCCACCCCATTCTTCTGCTAATAAGTCTTTTTCGCTTAACTGTGTCATCACTTTGTCTGGATTAACATTTGGTTTATCCATTTTATTGATGAATACAATAATGGGTACTTTCGCAGCTTTGGCATGATCAATAGCCTCTTCAGTTTGTGGTTTAATCCCATCGTCTGCTGCTACAACAATAATAACAATATCAGTGATATTAGCCCCACGTGCACGCATTTCGGTAAAAGCGGCATGCCCAGGTGTATCAATAAATGTAATTTTGTCATTTTTATATGATATTTGATATGCCCCAATATGTTGAGTAATCCCCCCAGCTTCGCCATGGGCAACATGAGCATGACGTATGTAATCTAATAATGTAGTTTTACCATGATCAACATGTCCCATAATTGTAACTACAGGTGGGCGAGGTTTTAAACTTGCAGGATCATCTTTAACTTCAATATTACTTAAAACATTAGTTTCGTCTATTTCAACACGTTTTTCAAAATCAAAATTATATTCCAAGCATAATTCGCCAATTTCTTCTTCGGTTAGCATAGTGTTTAGTGTTAACATTTTGCCTTTTAAAAAGAAATATTTTAATATTTCACTCGCAGATTTATCAATCTTAGTAGCAAACTGTTCCACAGAAAGAGGAGAACTAAAAATAAACACACCATTTTTAACACCAGTATTAACTTTTTTAAATTGTGATTTTAAATCCAAGTTTTGTCTACTATCATTTTTTTTATTAATTTTCATATGCGTTTACCTCCTACTAACTTATTATTTATGATGAAAAGATTGTATTATTCTTGAAAACCTTCTTCATTATCATCATTATCGATGTTATCAGGAATGCTTTTAGTTGCATCCAATTCTTTTAATAAATCATCTCTATTTAAATCTTTAAAATCTTGTAAAACAGAATCCTTAGTTTTTTTAATTACCTCAGAATTATTAGTAATGGCTACATTGCTAACAGAATTACCAGATTTATTACGTTTATTATAAGAACGATTATATTGATTTAATACATCAGATCCATTGTGGTATTTTCGATAAGCACGATTAAATGGTTGCTGGCGAAATGATTGTGTATCAACGCGTTGGTATTGAAGATTAGCTTCATGAGCTTCTTCTACTGAATTGATTTCAATATTGGATTTTAACATTTCAGAAATCAAGCGTACATTACTACCGCGTCTGCCTATTAGTAGCGCTAATTTATCACTACGAGCAACTAAAGTAATTTCTCGACGTTCTTCTGGTGTAGCTGGCTCTTTAATAGCAAAACCAACAATCTCAGCAGGCGCACAGACATTGACAATATAACGTTTTAAATCTTCTGTATATTCAATAACTTCAATATGTTCACCATGAATTTGTTCTTGAATAGTTTTGATTCTCGCGCCTCGTGGTCCAATAATGGTACCAGCAGGTTCTACGCTTACTTGATGAGATATAACCGATAGCTTAGTCTTAAATCCCGCAATACGAGCAATATCTTTAATCTCAATAATTTTTTCTTGAATTTCAGGGATATTTAATGTTAATAAATATCTAACTAAACCAGCATCAGCTCGAGAAAGAATAATAGGTCATCCTTTAGTTTGTTCTTTAACATCTTTAACAAAAAAATTATATTTTTGTCCAGGGATTAAAATTTCACCTGGGATAGTCTCTTGTCTTCCTACAAAACCAAATGTATTTTCAAGATTAACAGTAGCTACACCACTTTTATTATCAACCTTTTCCACTTCGGCATATACTACCTCACCAATACGTGGCTTTCATTGACTATAAACTTGTTTATTAGATTGACTAGTAACATTGTGTTTAAACATTTGTGATAGATGTAAACCTAATGATAATTTAGATAATTCACTTAGATGAACAGCTTCTTTGTAGAAATCACCTATTTTTAAATTAGAGTCATGTTTTTTAGCATATTCTTCGGTGATTTCAGCATAATCATTAATTTCATCTTTAGTCTCTACAACTTTAAATAACTTATTTATGGCCAAACGTTTATTGTCTAAATCAATTAATACTTCTAGTTCTGTTTCTGGATATTCTTTAGTGTATGCTCTAATAATGGCATCTTTTAATGCATCGGCTGCCGTATCACGCGGAATATTATGCTCATCAGCGATAAGCGTTAAAGCATTGATAGTATCAATAATCTGTTTATTTCAATCGACATTTTTTTCATTACGATTTTTCATTTTTTATCTCCTTATAACAAATTAAGGAGCATCCAAAGATTGGAAGCTCCTTAAATAAACGGATAGATTATATGGACTATTTTGAAAAATAAATACTTTATTAAACAAGACGATTATTTTTTTTAATTAGCACTTAAGCATCATTTTTCTTATATTAATAAGACCATACATAGAAATTATGATATTACGTAAAATTGAGTCATATCTATTACTTGAGATGCAAAATATTTAGTATTAGTTGTGTCAGGTATCTTGAGCAAGTAATCAGACTGAATCTTTGATTCTATGTCTGATAGCGATATTGTCGGTGCGGAATCTCCTAAAAGATAGAAATGTGAGTCTTCTACATTATGCACTCATATCACATAGGGAGAGTTAGATAATTTAGGCGTATACTCATTGTATTCAACATTTGCCATAACCTCCATTACTTCAGTAGAAGACAAATTATCAAAAACAGAATTAACATATGTTGTGCCGAATACATAATCTATATAACCTTGCATTAATGGTGTATGTTCATCATAAACTGTATTAAAAGAAACATCATACCTGATAGTATCCATACAAAAGTTGTTCCCTTCAGCATTTGTTTCAATGATATCATGAGTTCTAATTACTTGTGTAATTCAAATGTTGGTTCCTCATTTATCTTGTTTTACCCCTTTAAGTGATGAAATTGTATTGCCTCATGAAGACATAGCTTCTCCTTGTTCACGTTCTCCTGTGAAAAATGTTAATTCAGAATATAGGTTACTAGCAAAAAAATCTTGAATTTCTTTGGATGATACTAGATTATAGTTGTCTCCATTTTGTTCGCCCTTAACATTAAATAGCTTTTCAGGTACAGTTGTATTGGTGAATTTTGTTTGGATGTCTTGCATAAATTCATCAGAACTTATTATGTCGCCAATAACTTTATCTCCATTATTAGTGTTAGTTTTGTTAAAAACAGTATAACCAATAGCTACACCTGCCCCTGCAAATCCTAAAGAAGCTACGGGTATTAATGTAGATAATAATATTTTGTATTTTTTATTTTGTTTTTTCATTTTTTCTCCTTTTTGAAAAATAACTAACTAGACGGGAAAAAAGCAATTACTTGGTACTGCCTCATCTCTTTGATAAGAAAGATAAAAATACTCAAGGGGTAACAGTGTTACTCTATTGTTTTGTTCCTATTTAGTTGTGTCATATTTATACCACAAAAAACGACTATTTTAAATTTTTTTAGTTAAAGCAATATAGCCTTATTAGTATAAAATAATGACTCAACTACTAAGAAAATTATGAAATACAACAAATATATAGATCACACATTATTACGTGCCGATGCTTCAACAAAAGAAATTATTAAACTTTGTCAGGAAGCCAAAGAATATGATTTTGCATCAGTATGTGTTAACCCTGATTATGTTAAGTTATGTAAAAACCAATTAAAAAATACTAATGTTAAAGTTTGTACAGTAATTGGGTTTCCTTTAGGTAGTAATACAACCAGTATTAAAGTAAAAGAAACAACTGATGCAATAGCAAATGGTGCCCAAGAAATAGATATGGTCGTTAACATTTCTTGATTAAAAGAACATAAATTAAAAGAAGTAATTAATGAAATTAAAAGCATCAAGAAAGCTTGTAAAAAACATATCTTAAAAGTTATTGTAGAAACATCATTATTGAATCAAGCCGACAAAATTAACGCATCTAAATGTGTTTTAAGTGGTGGAGCAGATTTTATTAAAACTTCTACAGGCTTCAGCATAGGCGGAGCAACCGTTGAAGATATCAAATTATTTAAAAAATATGTTAAGAATAATGCAAAAATCAAAGCATCAGGCGGAATTAAAACCTATCCAGAAATGTTAGCAATGATTAAAGCTGGAGCAAACCGTATCGGCACATCTCGCGGTATTTCATTAATGCAAGGAAAATAATGGATATTTTATCGATTATTGAAAAAAAGAGAACAAAACAAGAACTATCCAAAGCAGAAATATTTTTTTTTATAGATCAATTAGTTACTAAAAAAACTATTAATGATTATCAAGCATCCGCATTAATCATGGCTATTAATATTAATGGCATGTCTGAAAATGAAACATTTTATTTAACAGATGCTATGTTAAAATCAGGTGAAACAATTGATTTTAAAGGAATACCCGGCATCATAATAGATAAACATTCTACAGGTGGTGTTGGTGATAAAATTTCTTTGATTCTTTCGCCAATCTGTGTGGCTCTTGGTATAAAAATTGCCAAAATATCTGGGAGGGGGTTAGGACACACGGGTGGTACTATTGATAAATTAGATTCTATTAGCGTTAATTGTGATTTATCACAAAACCAATATATGAAACTTTTAAAACATGATAGTATGTTTATTATGTCTCAAACAGATCAACTAACTCCGGCTGATAAAATCATTTATGCATTACGCAATGCTACTAGTACAGTTAATTCCATACCATTAATTACTTCTTCAATTGTTTGTAAAAAAATGGCTCTAAAAACAGATTTTGTTTTTTTAGATGTTAAAGTTGGTGATGGTGGTTTTTGCAAAACATTAGATGATGCATTAAAGCTTTCTCACGCTTTACTTAGCACTTTCAAAAAATACCAGCGCCCTACAATTATCCATATAACAAATATGACACAACCACTCGGAAGAGCAATTGGTAATGCTATTGAAGTAAAAGCAGCAATTGATTTTTTAAAAGGTTTCCCAGAATCTAATGAAGTAAAAAAACTAATTTATGATTTTGTAGCAGATATTTTATTAACGGTAGGCAAAGTTAAAAAACGCTCTGATGCTATTCATCAAATAGATGATGTTGTTAAAAACGGTACTGCTTTACAGATCTTTAAACGTTGAGTTAAAGATCAGGGTGGAAACATTAATTCTTTAGAATTGGGTAAATACTTTAATCCAAAGCATATTAAAACGATTAAGGCGCAATCTAGTGGTTACATTAATTATCTTTCCACTAAAACTATTGGTTTAATTTCCTTTAAATTAGGAGCAGGGCGTTTACACAAAGAAGATGCAATTGATTATCATGCAGGAATTTATTTAAATAAGATCAAAGGTGAATTTGTAAAAAAGAACGACACCATAGCAACACTTTATTCAACAAACAACATAAATTCATCAATTGTAAAAGAATTCGTTAATAATGTATTGATTTCACAAAAACCCATTCAAACTAAACCAATTATTTTAAAGGTAATTAAATAAATATGACACAATATCAAAAATTACAAAAAATTATTAAAAACGCTTATGCACCGTATTCTAAATTTAAAGTCGCCGCTATTTTAGAAACTGACGCTGGTGATTTCTTAGGTGTTAATGTTGAAAATGCTTCATTTTCTTTAACGATATGTGCAGAGCGAAGTGCAATTACAAACGCAATTACTCATGGTGCTAAAGATTTTAAGAAACTTTATTTACTAACATCGTCTACGAAACAGACAATCACACCATGTGGCGCTTGCCGCCAAGTAATGGCAGAATTTGCTAATGCAAATATGCCCATTTATGTCTACAATAATGCAGGTAAATCTAAAAAATATACATTAAAACAATTATTGCCTTGCACTTTCAAGACATGATCTTAAAATATTTTAATAATTTATTATCTATTTGCTAATCATATAATTGCTTCATGAACAAGAAGTCATTCCACAAACCAAAACAGAATATATTTGACTGAATTAAAAAACACATTATTGTCATATTAATCCCTGGCTTGTTACTTGCCGTAAATCGATTTTGATATTTATTGGCACGATTAATAACACATGTTGTTTTTAAAGATGGTGGTTCATTCTGTCAATGAGATTTACCAATAGATAATCAAATTCCTTTTGTAGGGGTATTTTCCATCCCCTATATACTTTCCTTTTTGTATTGAATCGTTATTCCCACTGTAATTTATATTGTATTAGGTTCAAAGATTTTCTATCGTTTAGTAGCCGCTACATTATTAGCGGAATTATTAGGTTTTCTTTGATTGATAATATTACCATCAAAAATGACATATAGCGATTATATTAATCGAGGTGATTATTCATCTGATCCATTTTATGGTTTAATGAATACCTTAATCTATAAAAATGATTTGCCTGATAATCTTTCACCTTCATTCCACGTTTTAGCAACATCGTTACCATTTATCGTATGTTTAGGTAAGGGCGATAAAGATAAACGCAATACCGGAATGCTTATCGGTACTGGTTGTGCATTTGTTTTAATATGTTTAGCTGTCTTATTTGTAAGACAACACTACATCGCCGATATATTTAGTGCACTATTAATTGTTATTGTCTCTTACGTCATAGTTAGAGCTCGTAAATGAGGTCATACCTTCCAAAAATTTAATGATTGATGATGATTAAAAATGACACAAATTGTACCATCCGATAAATCTCACGCAAGAAATAATTGTAAAATCATTCTTTGCCAAAAAATTACTACTATCGTAATTTTCGTTTGTTTGGTTGGATTCATGATTTATTTTGGAATAATTTCCGATATGACAGGTGACCCATTCGCTAAGTTTTGACATTTTGGCATCAACGGTTTATACCCTAATTAATTATGCTTAAAATTACTTCGAAAGATAATAAAGGCATCAAATCCGTCAAAAAATTATTTAACGAGAAAAAATATCGTGATTTAACTAATTTATTTGTAGCTGAATCCCACCGTGTTATATCAACCTTGATAGCCAATAATATCAAAATGCGTAACCTTTTTGTTTCAGCTAATTCAAAACATTTTAAATTTGCTCAAGATTGCGAAAACAAAGGTATTAATGTTTCCATTTTACCATTAAGTATCTTTAATGATTTATCCAATTTAAATACCTCTGATGGACTAATTGCAGTGTTTAATAAACCAAAAAATAATTTTGATCTTCTTCAAACTGGTAAATATATTATTCTAGATCGTCTCCAAAATCCAGGTAATCTAGGTTCTATCATTAGAACGGCAGTCGCCTTTAACATTGATGGCATAATCATTTCGAATGATAGTGTTGATTTATATCATCCAACAATCATTAGAGCAACAATGGGTACTTGTTTTAGTTTACCAATTAAGTTTACTACTAGCTTAACTGATACAATAAATCAATTGCATAAACAGAAATTTAAAATTTATGCAACCGCTTTATTGTCAACAGCCAAACAATTAAATGAAATTACTTTTAACAAGCAATCTATAGCCGTCATTTTTGGCAATGAAGGCAACGGATTAAAAGATAATATTTTGAAAATATGTGATGATGTGATTCATATCCCTATTAGTAAAAAAATAGATTCACTAAATGTAGCGGTATCCGCCGGAATAATTATTTATAAATTATGCAAACAATCATAATTAATAAAAATGACGTTGATCAGCGTATTGATAATTTTTTAAAAAAAACGTATCCCAAAATTACTTTAAGTTTAATTTATCGCTACTTGCGCACCAAAAGAATTAAAGTCAACAATAAAAAAATTCTTCCCAATTATCGCTTGCGAATGGATGACAAAGTATATGTTTACATAAATGATGAACTACTTTCAAAAAAAGAAAGCATTAAAGATTTTCTGTTAGCCCCTGATAAACTTAGTGTCGTTTATGAAGACAATAATATTTTAGTTGTTAATAAACCAAAAGGCTTAGTAGTACATGAAGACGAATCAAATAAAACAGATACATTAATTAATCGAATTAAACATTATTTGTATAACAAACATGAATGAGATTATTTAATAGAGAGTAATTTTGCACCAGCTTTAGTTCATCGTATAGATCGCAATACTACAGGCTTAGTCTTAGCCGCTAAGAATGCTAAAGCGTTGAGGATTCTTAATGCAAAAATTAAGCTACACGAAATAGATAAATATTATATTTGTCGTGTGTATGGCATTATTGATCCCAAAAACGGCGTTCTAAAAGATTACTTAACCCGTAATATGAAAACTAAAATTGTGAAAATTTCTAATAAGCCGATTAATAAAAATTCGCAACAAATCATTACCGAATATCGCATTCTTTCGCATGATAAAAATACTAGTTTAATAGAAATAAAATTAATTACAGGCAAAACGCATCAAATTCGCGCTCATATGGCCTTTATTAATCATCCACTAGTCGGTGAAAAAAAATATACGCAAAGTGAATATTCCAAATTAAATATTGATCGTTACCAAGAATTACATGCCTATAAGCTTGTATTTAATTTTAAGAGTGATGCTGGTGTATTAAATTATCTAAATCGTAAAATTATCAAAGCATAAAATCAATTAAACATTTTGATTAATTCTCCATAAGCAAAAACTAAATAATGTAGCATATTGACCTAATTGATGTTTTAAATCTGAAATAAATTTGTCACTGAATTCATTTTTATCATACAGTTTGCTTAAACCTTTGCGTATACCAAAATCACTAAAGGGAAGTATGTCGTTACGAAAATAAGTAAACATTAAAATCATTGATACTGTTCAATTTCCAAGATATTTATACTTTGTTAAAATATCATAAATTTGTTCACTTTTTAATTTTTCCATTTTCTTAAAATTAAGTTTTTTGTCTAAAATATCTAACGAAATTTTCTTAATTAATGAAATTTTTTGTGGCGATAAACCTATAGCATTTAATTGTTCGGTTGAGGCGCGAGAGATAGCTTTAGGAGTTAAATTAGGAAAATTGAATATTAACTTATTCCAAATGGAATCAACTGCTGCACTAGCTAATTGTTGACTGATTACTGAATGAATAAAACAATGATAATGGTTATGCATAATACGAACAGTGAAAGGTTTAGATCAGTCTAAAAAGTTAATTAATTTTGGTTGTATTTTAAGTAATTCATTGATTTGTTCTTGAGGAATAGTTTTATAAGCAAAGAACTTCTTCATGCTCAAATTATATACCTATAATTAATCCCTAAAAAGGACATTATGATTGAACGTTATTCACGCGATGAAATGAGTAAAATTTGAACCATATTGAATAGATTCAATACCTACCTAAAAATTGAAATCTTTTCTTGCGAAGCATGAAATAAATTAGGCGTTATTCCTATTAAAGATGTAAATCTTATTCGCCAAAAGGCTAAATTTAATGTTAATCGTATCAATGAAATAGAAAAAGTAACTCATCACGATGTTATCGCTTTTACACGTAATGTTAGCGAATCACTTGGCAAGGAAAAACAATGAGTTCATTATGGCTTGACTTCTACTGATGTAGTTGATACAGCAAATGCTTATCTAGTGAAACAAGCCAATAATATCATTTTTGACGACTTAACCAAATTCACAAGAGTTTTAAAAGATAAAGCTATTAAATATAAAAATACCCCATGCATTGGTAGGACTCACGGTATTCATGCTGATGTTACTAGTTTTGGTTTAAAATGAGCGCTTTGATATGATGAGATGCAACGTAATGTTCAAAGATTTAAGAATGCCAGAAATAATATTGAAATAGGAAAGTTATCAGGCGCAGTAGGTAATTTTGCTAATATTGATCCTTTCATTCAACAATATGTTTGTAAAAAATTAGACATAGGCGAGGCTAATGTTGCAACACAAGTTATCCAGCGTGATGTTTATGCTGAATATTTTGCTACATTAGCTTTAATAGGAGCAACGATTGAAAAAATCGCTACGGAAATTCGTCATTTGCAACGTACAGAAATCCATGAGGTTGAAGAAATGTTTGCTAAAGGACAAAAGGGTTCTTCAGCAATGCCGCATAAGCGTAATCCTATTGCTAGCGAAAATATGTGTGGCTGCGCACGTGTCCTGAGAGGATATATGCTAACTAGTTATGAAAATATATCACTTTGACATGAGCGAGATATCTCTCATTCATCAAGTGAAAGAATCATTTTGCCAGATGCAACAATTTTGTTGGACTATATGTTAAATCGTTATACTAACGTTTTAAATAACTTAGTTATTTATCCAGAACAAATGTTAAGAAATATCAATTTAACATATGGAGTGATTTTTGCTCAAAGAGTTATGAATAAATTAATTAGTAAAGGTTATAGTCGCGAATTAGCTTATGATGCAATTCAGCCCATCGCGATGCAAGCTTATAATAATGCTATCCCTTTCAAAGAATTATTATTAAAAAATAAATTAATAATCAACAAACTTAGTTCAAAGGAAATAAACAATTGCTTTGATTTAAATTATTATTTTAAAAAAATTGATTACATCTATAAAAAAGTAGGAATTTAATGAAAGATATTATATTGGGTAGCCATGTTAGTATGACTAAACCCGATTATTTATTAGGTAGTGCACAACTAGCAGTTAGTTTTGGCGCTAATACTTTTATGTTTTATACTGGTGCACCACAAAATTCAATCCGCACTCCAATAGACAAATTAAAAATAACTGAGTTTCGTCAATATTTGAAAGACCATCAGATGGACATTAAAAATCTTGTAGTGCATGCTCCTTACATCATTAACTTAGCAGTCGATGATAAACAAAGACATGCCATTGCCATCCATATTTTAAAAACGGAAGTTTATCGTACTAAAGAAATTGGGTGTCGTTACTTAGTTTTACATCCCGGCAATACAGTTGGGATTAACCGTGAAAAGGCGATTCAAAATATTGGTAAAGCCATTAATAAAATTAATTTAATAAATCAAAATGTAACTATTTGTTTAGAAACTATGTCTGGCAAAGGTTCAGAGATAGGTAAAAACTTTGCAGAGTTAAAACAAATAATTAATCTAGTTGAAAATAAACATCTCATCGGTGTTTGTTTGGATACTTGCCACATCAATGATGCTGGATATGATGATAAAGATATTGATCAAATTTTAAAAAATTTTGACGAAATTATTGGATTAAAATATTTAAAAGTTATTCATCTTAATGATTCTAAAAATAAAAAGGGTGCAAGCAAGGATCGTCACGAAAATATTGGTTATGGTACCATTGGTTTTGAAACATTATTAAAATATGTTTATGATAAAAGATTAATTGGTATTCCTAAAATTTTAGAGACACCATGATGGAAAAATAAACCACTATATAAAGAAGAAATCGAGATATTAAAAACAAAAACATGGACCAACTATCGCAAATAAACATATAATTTTGTATTATGAAAATAAATAAATTATTCACACCTGCGATACTTTTTGTCATCACTCCTCCAATTTTAGTGTACACAATACTATTAACTAGTTGTTCTTCTTCTGACAGTATCATAACCTATGCCGACGACAATACAAGCTATAGTTCGATCATTCAACCGGATCCTGCGCAAACCGTTACAACAAATGATGAATTAAAAAAAATAAGTCAAGATTATTTAAATGATCCAAACAAAGTCGCTGCTGATTGAACCATTGCTCAAATGTTTGATGCTGATGCAATCTTATATCACGGTAGATATGGTGGTATTTTTTCTGCTCCGATGAATGAATATGATTATTCAAGTAACTCATATAAACCGCATGCAGTTACTGTCATACAACCAGCTACAGCTGTAGATTTTTTCAAAAATACCGATGTAACAAGAACTAATACCAGCACTGATTTTACGAATGCGGTTATAGATCCCAATGCGACATCTACTCATAATGTATACCAAACAACAGATACTACCGCAGCAACCGGACGCTATATAGCAGACAATGGGTATTATGGTAGGTTTGATAAAGATGGACATTACATATTTGGTGGTAGCCGCCATTGAACGCTTCAAACAAAAGTTACTTGAACAAAGAATAACGATGATCGCCAATACCATTACGATTTATATTCTCATGTTATCTATGAAAGACCGGTTTATGCATTTTGATCACCTGTTGATGATTTCACTGGCACTTTCGATGGAAGCGGGGGGGGGTACATATGATTTTCATTACCACGGATATTGAGGCAAGGAATGAGTTTATAGTTTTAAAAATGTAACTTTTAGTGATACCACTAAAGGATTAAACCCTTATCCATATGGAATCGCTCCTACTAAAGGTTTGTATTACAATGGTATGCGAAACGAAGTTAATTGAAAATATGTTCAAGCCAATACTGGTCAAGATGAACCAAATGCAGTAGTTAAATGTTTTGGTTCACGTTGAGATGCAGACGAAGATTTTTATGGATATGGGCATTATGATCCATTACAACAATTTGATGTAATTCCTGATTTATCAAAGAAACCAAATGAATGATGGTACATGAATTAGTGGCGCTTACTACTTTGATAATTTAACTATTGATATCCCTAACAACGACAATATATAGGTATTAACTTTTTTTACGGACTATGTTAACTGCGATTGGTTTAATTAAACGATCGTGCAGTTTGTAACCTTTTGTAATTATTCTAGCGACTTTGTTATCAGATAACTCGTTTGAATGAACAAATTCAATGCATTCCATGATTTCTGGGTTAAATTCATCTCCAATATTAACAGGAATTTCATTAATTCCTAATTCCACCAATAAATTTTTAAACATAACTAAAAACATTTGAAACCCTGATTGATATTTAGCAATGTTAGGATCAGATGGTTTGTAATCTAATGCTAGAGAAAATTGATTAATGATATCAATCAGTGCAGTAGCTTGTTTTTCTAAAGCATATTTTTTGTGAATGGTTAATTCTTGATTCGCTTTATTTGTTAATTCATCAATTTTAGCTTTTAAAGTGGCATTAGCTTCATTTGTTTTTTCAGTTATTTTAGTAATATAGTCATGATTGATTTTGTTAATTTCTTCCTGTAATTTATTAATATGATCATCTTTTGTTTGAACAAGTTCTTGTAATTTTTTAATTTCGTTTATTGCTTGTTCAAGTTTATCAACTTCAGTTGCTTTCACCTCATTAGGTTGTTCATTATTGACTTCAACTTTATGATTTTCATCAACTTTTGATTCTTTAATATCATCAGGTTGTGTTTTATGATTATGTTTTGACATATTAATTTAACTCCTTACTTACAATTCTTTCAAATTCTTCCACGTCTGGGTTTTTATTATTATTAATTGATTTCATTTTTTCAATTTCTAATTTGGAATATTTTTTGGGTCTAGCATAAACAATTGTTACTATCAAATCGCCATTGGCATTCCCACCAAACATTTTATGTTTAATATTCTTAATACCATACCCGCTTACATTGATTTCTTCATTATTTGCAGTATTTGGTTTCATATCAATTTCTTTGATGCCATATGGCGTTGGGATTTTAATCCTCGCTCCAGTAATGGCATCAACTGGGTCAACCAAAACATTAGCATAAATGGTCTTATCTTTACGTTGAAATATTTTAGATGGTTGGACATAAATATTGAGATTTAAATTACCAATGGTGCCGTTTCATGAATTACCTTTTTGTGAATATTGTAAAATAGAACCGTTCACAACTCCTGATTTAATATCTAAATCGATAGTTTCTTCTTTTTCAATATATTTGCGCCCATTACATTGTGAACAAACTTTAGTAATAATTTTTCCTGTCCCTCGGCAATCTGGACAATATTCTTGAGATTCCATAATACCTAAAATAGTCCGTTGCCTTGTTGTAATTACACCAGTGCCGCGACATTTCGGACATGTTTTAATATCATTGGGTGTTTCAGCTCCAGTTCCGTTACAGTGCGGGCATTGTCTTTTAACATTAATTTTTACTTTACGTTGTACTCCTAAAATGCTTTCCAAAAAACTTATAGTTAAATTAGCATCAATATCTAAATCATAAATTTGCTGGTTTTGTCTTCTATTACTAGAACGACGTCTACCACCACCAAACATTTGACCAAATATATCTTCAAACCCTCCTCCATTTCCACCAAAAGAGAATTTGACTCCACCTGACCCGCCAAACATATCATTAAAAATGTCAAAGGGATTGCTACCACCTGTTCAGCCCTGTTGGTTCAAGCCTTCATGACCAAATTGATCATAGGTTTGGCGACGTTTAGTGTCACTTAATACTTCATATGCCTCATTTATTTCTTTAAATTTTTGTTCGGCATCTGGAGCTTTGTTACGGTCTGGATGATATTGCATCGCCAAACGTCGAAATGATCTTTTAACTTCATCTTGAGTTGCCTGTTTGCTAATACCTAAAATTTCATAATAATCTCGTTTGGTGGCCATAGTGCGAAGGATTATATAATAAAAATTAGCAATCCATATATTAAAGTGCTAATATTTTACAAAATAAGTTGTACGTATTAAAACGGGATGGCGAATCCCTCAATTGTAAATCCAAATTAATTTAGGCATTCAGATTAAATAATAATTTAACCCTCTATTTGAAGTTTTATTTTATTAATTGCTTTGGGTAATATTTTATGTTCTTCCTCTAATATCCTTTTAGCTAGAGTTTGAGGCGTATCATTCTTTCGTACAACAACTTTAGATTGTAATATTACTTCGCCTTTATCTATTTCTTTATCCACATAGTGAACAGTACACCCAGATTCTTTTTCTTTATTCTTAATAACAGCATCATGAACATGATAACCATACATACCTACTCCACCATATTTTGGTAACAAAGCTGGATGAATATTGATTATTCTCTTCTTATAAACTTGTAATATTTTACCTTCTAAGATATTTAGATATCCGGCTAAAACTACTAAATCCACTTTGTCTTGTAGCAATAATTCCAATATTTTATCACTTGAATTTAAACATTTATTTCTAGCAACCACAAATGATTTTATATGGTGATTTTTAGCACGTTGGAGTGCATATGCTTTAGGATTTGATGAAACAATAAATGATATTTGTGCTTTTATTTGTTGTTTGTTAATCGCATCAATAATTGATTGTAGATTACTACCATTACCACTAACTAAAACCGCTATCTTAAACAAATTGGTTCCTTTCCTTTGGTAATATAACCTATTTCATATGCCTGCTCATTGCAACTTTTTAATATCTTGATTGTTTTTGTAACATCTTTTTTATCTACACACACTACAAAGCCTATTCCCATATTAAAAGTGTTATACATGTGTTTTAAATCTACGCCTCGATTATTAATTAATTTAAAAATTTTAGGAAGTGGATAACTATTTTTATTAATTACTATTTGTAATCCTGGTTTTTTTAACATACGAGGAACATTTTCTATGAAGCCTCCGCCTGTTATGTGCGCCATACCTTTGACTTGTACATGCTTCATTAATTTTAGAATGGAGTCAACATAAATTTTGGTAGGCTCTAGTAATGTTTTTCAAATTGGTTTATTTTCAAATTTCTCATCTAAACTTTTAAAAACGTTACGTATAAGTGAGAATCCATTAGAATGACAACCACTTGATGCTAAACCTATTAAACAATCACCTATTTTAATATTTGTACCATTAACAATTTTATTCTTTTCTACTACCCCGACTGAAAATCCAGCCAAATCATAATCTCCCGGTTTATAAAAACCTGGCATTTCGGCCGTTTCTCCACCAATTAAAGCGCTTCCTGATTGGCGACAACCATTAGCAACTCCTTTAACTAATTCTGCAGCTACATGAGCATCTAATTTGCCACATGCAATATAATCTAAAAAAAATAACGGTTTGGCGCCATGGCATAAAACATCGTTGACGCACATTGCTACACAATCAATCCCAACAGTATCATATTTTTTCTTACTACAAGCTATTGCAATTTTAGTTCCTACGCCATCTGTTCCAGAAACTAAAATAGGATTTCTCATTTTTTTAGAAATCTCAAACATTCCAGCAAATGAACCTAAATTATTTAAAACATTTTCATTATAAGTGGACTTAGCGATTTTTTTTATTAATTGAACTTCCTTATATCCTTCATGAATGTTCACGCCACTATTTTGATAAGTTAACTTTGGTTTAGACATTCTACGCCTTATCTATTTGTTTACTATGTTTAGAGAAAAATAAATCTGGTTGCTTAATAAACACAAAATTCTCAGCAATATTAGCCACGTGGTCCATAAGGCGTTCAATATGCTTAATAATGATGATGGCCCCATGAAACAAACGTTCAATTTGTTCAGCAGTATGGTCTTTTAATATACCAGACAATTTTTCTACCATCTTATTGTAATTGTTCTTAAAGGCTACATGAGCATGTTGACAAATTTTGTAAGTGTCAATTGCCGGCTTTACTTTAAGAGAGTTAAATACTTTTAACATACCATTTAAAGCTCCCTTTAAAATTTCAATAACTAAATTACGAATATCATTCGTAATTTTATTGTTAGCGAAAAAACGAATAGCACTTACGCCATAATCGGCCATACGTTCTAAATCTTTAATGGAGTTTAAAATAGCAATAATATAACGAAGATGGTTTGCCATTGGTTCATTTTTAGAAATGGATCATATACAATCGTCTTGAATTTTAGCTTCAAAGTGATTAGATAAATCTTCCATACGATAAATCTCTTCTACTTCAGATGAATTAATATTTTTATTCTTTACACCTTTATATATAAATTGTCATGTTTTATACACATGATCATAAAATTTCAAAAATTCTACTTGTAATTCGCGTTCTGATTGTTTCATTATTTCGTAATTCATTATTTCGTACTCCTTTTAGCCTTCTGTTGCTTAAGATCTCAATATTCTAATTCAGTCAATCCGGCCCTTTTAGCGCGTATCATATTTCGACATTTCATAAATAAAGTAAAAGCTGCTGTGCAAACACAAAATAAGTTGGAAATCATTAAAGGTAGCCCGCTAGCAAGTCCATCTTTTAAAGAATGATCTAAAATCATACCTAACCCATAAATAGAAAACATTGAACAAGCAAATATAAAAATAATGTACATAGGTAAATTTACACTATTAGTATTTTTGGTTTTAATGACATAAATTAAATTAGGTAAAGCAAAAATACCAATAAATACAGCTCCTACAATCATAATTATTGTAATATCCATAATTTATACCTTCATATCTTTCTTTTTATTAGATTTAGATACAGATATACGATTGTAAAGTTGCTTCTTCTGATCACTATTTTTTTTAAGTTGCTGACAATATAATAATTCACTTATTTTGGCTCTTTTAGCTGCACAATAATTTTTCATCTTTTTAATAAAAATTATTGATGATATGATACCGCAAATAGATTGGGCAATAATTAATGGCAGTCCTGATGATAAACGCTTTGTAATTGAATCGTGATGATTTGCCACCATTAAAATACCCCCAACTAAAAAACAAAATGAACCAATTAAATAAATAACATACATAGGAATATTAATAAAAGCTGTATTCTTAGTTTTAATAATATTTATTAATTGCGGTAATGCAAAAATAGAAATTGCTATTGAGGCTATTAATCCTATATAAAAATATCATTGCATAATTATTAACCTATCTTCCCAGAAATATATTCTCTTGTCTTTTTGTGCTTTGGTGAAGTAAACATCTGTTTAGTGGTACCCATTTCTACAATATTTCCTTGCCAGAAAAATGCAGTTTCATCACTAACACGTTGCGCTTGAG
The DNA here is from genome assembly GCA_031259945.1 of Mycoplasmataceae bacterium. Lineage (GTDB taxonomy): Bacteria > Bacillota_I > Bacilli_A > Mycoplasmatales > Mycoplasmoidaceae > Malacoplasma_A. Next base: position 53,060 of record JAIRKU010000022.1, on the reverse strand, counting down.
CCATTGAATGAGTCACAATGATAATAGTGAACTGTTGCTTTAAATGATTGATCAATATTTCAATTTTACTAGTAGCGATTGGGTCTAAACCACTAGTGGGTTCATCCATTAATAATGTTTCTGGTTTTAAAGCAATTGCTCTAGCAATACATAGACGTTGTTGTTGACCACCTGATAATGAAGTACCTAAATCAAATAAATTATGTTTTACTTCATCTCATAGAGCTGCTCCTTTCAAGGATTCCTCTACAATTTTATCTAACATATCTTTATTATTGATGCCGTGAGAACGTGGCCCATATGCCACATTCTCATAGATGCTCATTGGAAATGGTGAAGGTTTTTGGAAAATCATTCCCACACGTGTGGTTAATTCTAAAGTACTAAGTTTTTTGCTTTTTAAATTTATACCTTTATCAAAATAAATATGACCATCACTAGATGTTCCATCTATTTGATCATTCATGCGATTTAAACAACGAATAAAAGTAGATTTACCGCACCCAGACGGTCCTATTAAAGCCGTTACTTTATTACGTTTGATATTAACATTAATATTTTTTAATGCATGTTTGGTGCGGTGATCATATCAAAAATTAAAATGGTCTACTTCAAAAATATGATCTTTGTTGAAACTTTTTTTTAATTTATCTACATTATCCTTGTTTGTAGTTAATAGTAATCTATATAACGTTCTTTGCTTTTTATTCAAAGAAATGTATTTAAATAAACGCGATAAAAATGGACTATCTAGAACAGAATGAACCTTAGCTTGGTCTGTTTGTTGTCGATCAATACTTTCTGGTTCTTGATTATTAACTTCTAATTTATTAGTTTCGGTCATTTTTCTGTAGATTTAATTATACAATGAGATAACTCATTTTAAGGTGGGGGGGGCTCCGCCTTTTCTTTTAACAAAATTTGTTGATTTTTGCTTTTTAAAATTTTGATATTTCTTTGAAGAAGCAATATTGTTAACCACTAAAGCTTTTGTTGATGAAAAAAGTGTTTTTTCAGAAACTTCATGCTCTTGTAATTTTTTCCGACTAAACTCTATCATTTTTCGTCGTTTGTAGTTGTAATAAGCTGGAATAGCTACATGAACTACTAAAATAATCAAAAGCACTAATATCATTGTAACAAAAGCACATTCATACATGATGCTTTCGCCTACATGAATATCAGCCGTATAAATTTGTGCATAGATTCTTGTCGTTAATGTTTGACCAGAATTTATTAATGATATGGAATTAGAAGATGCCAACCCACTTGTTAAATATAATGGTGCTGTTTCAGCCAGTATTCTACCAATTGATAAAACTACTGCTGTCATAATACCTTGACGAGCTGCTGGTAAAATAATTTTTCTAATCGTTTCTCATTTGCCAGCACCTAAAGCATAAGAATTAACTCTTAAATCTTTAGGGATGCTTTGTAGTGCTTGTTGAATAGTTCGAATAAATACTGGTAATATCACAATTAAAATCGTTAAAGAACCCGCGATTAATGATTTACCAGCAGTGCCACCGGCCGACATACCCATTGTTTGAATAAAAAATATTAAGCCAAACATACCAAATAAAATCGATGGCGTAGCCCCTAACGAGTCAATAAAAAATAAAAGAATTTTTTTAATTTTTGTCCCCTTAGCAAATTCATTTAAATAAATAGCTATCATTAATGAAATTGGTAACCCAACACCAATTGCAATAATTATTATTAACAATGTATTTATAAAAGCTTGCCCTGTAGAGTTGTTAGCAAATGAGAATATTGTTTGACTTGATTGTGTAATCGCTACTCCACCATAACCTAATATGTCAATAACAATCCATAATAGAAATGTTAATGTTAGTGTAATGGAAACAATTTCTCAGAAAAATTTATAAATAGTGTAAGAATGAGTAAATTTATTCTTCTGAATTCTTGTTGATAAATATTTTGACAAAGATGTTTTACTATTAATTTTGGAATGATAAGTTAGTTTTTCTCAGCCTATTTTTATTTGTGTTGGTATAAAGTAAATAAAATTACCAAATTTTTTTTCAAATTTATTTCATCATTCTCATCTGCTTCTATTGCGTTTTTTAGTGATATACATGGCAGCGCCATTAAGTATCATGACAAAAATAAACATGAAAAGACCAAAAGCGAATAATAATGATTGTAAAGCAGGCCCACCACCTTCTGCAAACATATTGGCAGCAATCAATGCACCTAATGATCTTAAACCGCTAGTAGCAATTGCTCAAAAGCCATCATCAAATATAGGGTTATAACCTTGAGATTGTAAAACCATAGATACCGCCATAGTTTCGCCAATCGCTCTAGCAAAAGCAATAATTACACCAACTGTAATACCATTACGCGCATCTCTTTTACATATTTTATAAATAGACCGTGTTTTGGTGTTACCTAATACCATAGACGCGGAAATTAATGTTTTATCTACTCCATCTAAAGCATTTAGTGATAATGAAACAATGGTTGGTAACACCATGAAGGTTAGCATTACACCAGTTGTAATTAAGTTATAAGATGTTGAAATGTGAAGAACATATTTCAATACATTCCCTAACATTTCACAAGCAAATAAACCAAAAATTACTGATGGAATGTCTGCTAGCAATTCAATCGATATTCGTACCACTTTTTGATATTTAGACGGTAAACGATATTTAATAAACATGGCAGTTTTAATACCGACAGGTGCTGCGATGACAATTGCTATTAGAGAAATTAATATAGTAACAGATAGCGGCAATCAAATACTGGCTTTCTTATCTGCCATATTAAATGTCCCACCTAAAATACTTCAACCATAAACACTAAACCCTTTTACTGAGGCATTAATGATAAAAATAATTAATAAGAAAAAAACTAAAGCAAAAAGTCAAGACAAAGATAATGAAATAATTTTAGACACTTTATCTGAATGTTGTTTTTTTTTTAATAAATTAACTTGCTTTGCCATAAATTATTGTGCAGGTAATCAAGAATCGGGAGTAGGAGAAAAGTGGTAAGGACTATCTCAAGTCCAATTTGGATTGATTTTGGCTAATGTAACATCGCTTATTCATTTATCGTATGCTTCATCGTTTGGAAACATAAATTGTTTTTCTTTACTAGATAAAGACTTTGCACCATTTTTTTGTAATTCATCATCATATTTACCAGAAATTAAAGATTTGATAAAACTTATTTCTGGGGTTTCTTGGTTTTTAACACTAATTAGCATATTTAATGGTCTAAACCAGTTATATCCGGCATTAATTTTTTCTACATTAAATTCGGTAGGAACGGAACCATATGCCATAATGCCATAACCATTCTTTCGGATTAAATCTAAATTTTGTTGAACAAAACCAGAAGAAAGATAAACAATTTGTCCAGCATTATTGGCGCTATGAAATACATTTCAAGCTCGACTATTAGCTTCATCTGTTTCTACAAGATTATGTTGTCTACCATAAACACCACTATCGAATGCTGCTTGCTCTTCAGAATTTAAATCAACTTTTTTGTCGAATCCCAAATCAGAACAATTTACGAATGATGCCGCTGTTCCCGATGTTAAAGAGCCACCAGCGCGCACATACGGAGTAATAGGAGTATCTTTAAGAAGTGTGATCTGATTAGATGATAAAGTAAGAGATTTATTCACAAAGTCGTATAAACTTAAATTATTAGTTGTGGGATCACTAATACCTGTAAAAATTTTCATAAAATTAATGATATTGTTTTCATTAACAACCAATAGATTATTTAAATTAATTTCTCCATCATAATTTATTCCCAACCCTTCAGGCGGAATATAAACCATACAAATAGCCTCTCAACCTATCGTAACTGTTTTAATATCATTATTCTCTCATTGAGTACGAAACCCCCCGTCTGCATCAGGTAGTTGAACAGTAGTATATGGATCTTTAGAGACATTGCCTATGTTAGCATAACCTTCGACTACTTGTTGAATACCAAAACCGCTCCCACCCGCTTCAACGGTAATATCAATCTTTTTATTGGTTTTCATGTATTCTTTTGATAATGACTCAACAAAAGGTTTTACCCCACTAGAGCCTACACATGATATTGGAATTTTATTTGATCAGTTATTAGAAAACCCCGCCACTAAGCCAATCGGAATTAAGCACATGCCAATTATTAGGGAATTCTTAATTCATCTTTTCATATGGTTGGTGGGACATTCAATCCTCGCTAAGTATATAAATTTATTCAAAATAATCAACAATAGTTTGTTTAGCTTGAATAGGATTAATTTTACTCTTTGAGATTGTTAACTTTAACGAGATTGTCTAAACATTTTTCTAATTTATCTAAGCGTGTATTGATAGTTTGCACTGCTAGTTTAAATTGAGTCTCAGATCACAACACAAATCATTGAGGCATTCCGCGAGGCGTTGGTTTCTTAGTGGTGCCTAAGCATCGTCGGGTGGTTTATGACTTTTTGATTTTATATCGACAAGAACATTATCACCAACCCGCACTGGATTGTAATCTGATTTAAGAATTTTGGTTTCTTTTCTCATACGAATATTATACAAGCGTTTAAAATACTTATAGTTATTCTCTGATTAAGCGAAGCTTATTTTTTATCGCTTGCTTCAAAAGTTGATGGTTTATTAAAAGTTGGTCTAGATTGATAATGCCCTGCTCGAGTAAAGCGTTTGTGTTGAATGAAGCCTTGGTCAGGATCTCTTTTAATAACTTCTGGTAAAATAATCTCTTCGTCTTTCTTTCCAACCACTGATAAAGGTTCACCAGTGCCTTCAGCAATCGCATCGCACATAATTGAAATTAATAATCATACAGTTTTAATTGAACTAGAATTAGCAGGAATTAAAAAATCAATTAAATCAGGATTCGCATTGGTATTGGCAAATGCAATAATTGGAATATTTAATTTACGTGCTTCCATTAATGCATTATGCTCGTGAATGGGGTCAGTAATTATCAATGCTTGAGGTAATCCTCGCATCGTACGAATACCGCTAAGAAATTTACCCATACGTTCAGTTTCTTTTGTCATCATTACTTGTTCTTTTTTAGAATATTTCTTAATTTCATCAGAAAGTTGTAATGCTATTAATTTATTCAATTTATTAATAGAGTTACTTATGGTTTTAAAGTTAGTAAGAGTTCCACCTAATCATCTTTGATTAATGTAAAAACACTTAACTCGCTTAGCTTCGTTTTTTACATGTTCTTTAATTGTATCGCCACGTGTACCAACAAGTAAAATAGTTCCGCCTTCACGTGAAATATCACGTAAAAAATTATAAGCTCTGTCCATAAAAACCATAGTTTTTAAAATATCTATAACTTGCATTCTATTGCCACGTTTTGGATAAATAAATGGTTTCATTTTAGGATTCCAAAATTTAGCAGACATACCAATATGCACACCTGCTTCCATTAATTTTGAAGCTGAAACTAATTTACGCAACCCTGAATCTTTATTAGCTTCGAAAAAATCATCAATTTTCTTTTCAATAGCATCTCTGACACTTTGAAAATCTTTTGATGAATTTGCATAAGTTTTACGTTCTCTTGTTTTGTTATCAGATGCAACTGAAGATGTATTTTCTTCAGTTTTATGATCATTCCTTCTGCGAAATGATTTTTTGACATATGATTTTGCTTTTGCAGTTACTTGATTCACTGATTCATCATTTTTGTTTTTTATCATTGTTTTCCTTATAAAAAATAAATATCCCAACAAAGTGATTTGGTGGGGATATATATTGTATTATTAATTGTCTTCCAAAATACTATTTTTATTTAAAAATAATCATATGTTGTAGAGGAGAATAGACTTTACGAATATTTTATAAACAGAAAAATATCTTAACTGCATTTTCTAGAATGGTTCAAATTTAGTATCAAATCATATTTCCTATGACAGCACAAAAAACAAGAACTATCAAATGCTAAATTTTTGTTTATAAGAAAAATCAAAAACGAACTAGTGGGTATATCACTTTTACTTTCTCTGCGCCAATCATATTTGGAATGATTTATCTGAAAAATAAATTATTTCTAATTAAAATCGTCAAAAATTTGATTTAGAATATTAGATTTATCATCACCATAATTAGCACTAAAATCATAAATGCCATTATTAACAATTAGAATATCCTTAAAATGATCCAAAACACATAATTTTGTATCTTGATCAAAAACTATTCCTGAAAAATACATAAAATAAAAAACATTATCTCAGATAATATAACTCTCCCTTATTTCGTGACTTCTATTATTACCAAAAAAAGTAACGTTTTTAGTTCCGTCTGTAGAAGCACTATATCATGTAGTGTAATTATCAACTCTAGTAGAATCATTCACAACACCAGGATCGTTGCTATTGCTATCAAAAATAATATTATTGGTACCCGAAGCTAAACCTTTGGCGCCGCTTGATTCCCCTCCAGCAGAACCGAAATACAAACTACGAGCCGTTTCATTACTCGCTGGCGATATATTGTTGCTTGTAAAAAAGACATTATCATTTAAAATAACTGAAGCTCCCTGATCTGTGCCACCTATGTCTATTTGACTTACCCAATCTGAGGTACCTGTCGTTTGTCAAGCAGAAAAAATATTATTTGTTACGGTTAACACGCCTTCCATTGATTCAACAATATATAAACTTGCACAGATGGCTGCATGCCCTGAATCAGAACGTCCTCCCATTGCGCATATAACGTTATTTTCAATCAGAATTTGTGTGGATGAATTTGTCTTGTTGATACATAAACCAAACGACCAAGTTTTTGTGTCAATAATATTCATAAAATTATTCAAAAAAACTAATTTTCCATACATCTCTGATATATTTATCCCAAATGTTTGTTGTTCAAGTGAGTGAGATAAAAGTATATTGCCAACTATATTTACAGTACCTTCTACGGAAATACTTTCAATATCTATGCATTTTGCACTATCATAACTGCCAGTTGTATGTCCATAATGATCTATGGAACATAACGAATTGTTCAAAATATTAATTGTGCCATTCACAGTTGAACAAATAGCAATGGCGTCGGCGGTTGCACTTTTCTGTGCGGATGTATCTGTCAATTCGGAAGTGATTGTTAAATTTCAAATATCTATTTGAGTATTGTTTGGACTTGTTTGTGAAGCCTTGTCATTGCCAATCACAATTCCAAAATCTTCTAAATGATCAGAATCTTGATCATGTGTTTCAATATCAGAATCACTAGTTCCCACTAAATGACAAGAAAAATCTGATGGAATGAAGATTGCACAATCCAGAGCAGCTTGAGATGGATCTTGAGTGAAAGGCATCAGTTCAAATCATGTGACATTATCATTTAACTTGCTTATTTTTTTAAGATCAATAACCTTATGCAATGTGAGAGCTGCTTCTGATGAATTATCTTTGTAGATTGCAGTATTGGTTTCCTCTGCCGGAATATCGGTTGAGGTTAATTCATAAATTAGAAAATCAGCTTGAGCGATTGTGATTTTAGTTGAACTGATAGACGTATTCAAATCAGAATTCAAAAATGTTAAAATTGTAATATCTTCTGATGTTACATTTGGATTTTCTAATAAGATGACTTGATTAAGGTTTTTAATTTGCACATTGTGTGGATCAACATCTGTTCCATTTTCAGTAATCTCATAAGTTAGTGTTTTAGGATCTATCTCGATGCCGTTGGAGTCTACAGTAGTTAATGTAGCATAGCCGCCTGACATCTCATTCTCACCATATTTCAAAATATTTTTATTGCTTGTAGTTTTGTAAGTGACTTTAGACGGTGAACAGCTACAGCTTGCTACTGTAAAAGCTGTACCAATTCCTAAAACACTAAGTGTACCAATTCCTACTAGTGCTTTCATTAATTTTATTCTTTTCATTTTTTCTCTCCTGTGAAAATGATCAAGTAGACACAAAAAAAGCAGGAACTAGCGAATGCTAAATTCTTGCTTTTAAGAAAAACTAAAGTGTTGAGAGCAACTGGGTCTCTCTCTCTCTCTCTCTCTCTCTCTCTCTCTCTCTCTCTGTTGTGTTTATCATGTTTAAATTAATGTAATTATACAATAATTGATGAGTTTTAGAAAGGAAAAGTTAAATTTATCACCTTTATCACCTTTATCGTAGTTTAAACTGAGGCTATAATTTTACTGCTCCACTTTAATGGGTACAGCTTATTTTATTTGGTGCATCAACAAAAAGATATATTAAAAATATTACCGAGTTCATATTTTGACATTAATAAAATAAATCACAAATCTTGAATAACTTATATTGTTAAAGGCCATTTAAAATTAGCTAAATTTAATATAAATTAAATTGAAATTTTAAATTGATTATACGAGATTTCGACTTCTTGAGAACGACCAAAAAAGTCTATGACTATAGTAGCGGTCCCTTTCACGTCATCCAACTTTTTAACTTCTCCAATCATTCCGGCAAATGAACCTTCAAAAATATCTACAGAGTTTCCAACCTTAGCATCAGTTTTATAAACAATCTTCGGTTCCTCAACTACATTAGGGGCCTCGGATGGTATTTGATTAGTTGATGATTCGCTACCAGCTTCTTCGGTTACATTCATACCTTCTCCGCTAACTCTTGCATATTCTTCAATAGTTATTGGAATAGGAGTAGCTCCCTTACCAGAAGAACCGACAAACCCTAACACTCCAGGAGTGTTACGAATAGCAAATCACACGTCACGATCATAAACCATGTTGATAAAAATATATCCTGGAAATTTATTTACAACTCTAGTACGTGTTCTTTTGTATTTGCCATTAGATAAAACTTCTCAAGTTGTGGTTTTTGTTTTTCTAGGGTTTTGCGGAATTTGATCACTTTCTTTTTCAAAAGTATCTACACGTTCCTCCTTTGTTTTAAATACACGAATCTGCCCTACATAAGATTCATAACCATAGTTGTGAATTTTTTCAATAATTGTTTCTGCAATAGAATCCTCTTTACCGCCGATAGCAGTAATGATGAATCATTGAGATTGTTCTATTTGATTTTCCATTTTTTTCTCCTATTTCTTTGGAATTATTCCAATCAGATAATCAAGTCCTAAAAAAATCAATGTCATAATACCTACTATTAATAAAATTATTCCAAAATCTTTTAGCACTTCCTTTCCACCAATTCATGTAACGCGACTAAATTCCTTGCCCACGCCAAAAAATCATCGTTTCATTCTGAAAGAAAAGCTTTGTTTTAATTCATCTGAACTTAAATTAAGAATATTTTGTTCTTCTACACTAAACTGATTAATTCGTTCTTTGCGATATGCTTTGAACTCTGCCTTCGCAGTTTTTTTATCCATTTTTTTTTCTACTACTTGCTGTTTAAAAAATGCCAATTTATCTTTAATATCTTGCTTGCATTTATTTTCAATCTTATCTATTTCAGAATTTTGTTGCAAATATTCTTCGTGAATTTTTTTACGTTTTTCTTGTTTAGCCTTTTTTTTATCCAATCGTTCTTTATTTATTTGTTCATAAATCTTTTTACGATTTTGTTTAGCTAATTTTTTGGGGTCTATATTAGGTGCATCAATATTTTGAGCCATTGTTATCTACTTTCCTTATGAACTGTTACTTTTTTACAATTAGGACAATACTTACGTAATTTTAATCTTTTTTCTTTGTATTTGTTAACAATAATATGGTAATTACGAGCATTACATTCACTACATACAAGCGTTGCATTAGTGCGCATAATCTTATTCCTCCAAAATTAATTATTGAATTAAAAAGGTGCTGTTGCCAACACCTTGATAACCATTATAATTCATAATTTCTATAACGCTTGCAAATATTTAAGAAAGAATTAGCCACTTTTTTAGTGCTCAATTTTAACATTGTTGCTATTTCTTTATTTTGATACCCATCTGCCTTTAGTTTAAATAATTTTTTTACTTTTATTGGATATGGCTTTAAGAATTGTTGAATTTTTTCTATTTCACATTCTTGGTCAACATTTCTAATTATTTCTTCTTCATTTGAATAGCTTATTGTATATAGATTGGTATTAAGATTAATGGCTTCGTTTAATACTCTATGCCCTAATGTCTGGTATTTAATTGCATAATTTATCAACATAGATCTATTAGTTGTTGCTAATGCTTGTGTAAAAGTATAACGTTTTTGATTTATGTCAAAAGTATCTAGACACTTAACAAATGATAAATAAGAGAGTGATAAAAAATCCTCTTTTTCAATGAAAGAATTATTAAATAATTGTCTAAATAAATTATTTGTTAAAGCCTCTAACATATCTTTATGGCGGTAATATAATTCATCGCGAACGGACAAATTGTTATTGATTTTATATTCTTGTATCATCTCTTTTTCTGTCATAGGATACAGAACTCTATCACAAAAAATAAGAATAACTATTTTGAATTTTTTCGGATTTTTTTTAGATTATTTTCGTAAATTTTTTAAATGTAAATATGTAAATGCTTACCAAACAAATAAAATGCACAATGTTTTTCCTATCTATCAATAAGCAATTTGAATATTTAATATAATTTGTGTCTCTTTATCAATATGCAAAAATTTGAATTAACGGCAAGTATAACACCTAAAGGTGACCAAACCAAATCCATACCTAAGCTTGTTAGTAACATTAAACAAGGTATTAAATCTCAAGTTTTGTTGGGTGCAACGGGAACTGGCAAAACATTTACTATCGCTAATGTTATTGAGCAAATTCAAGAAAACACTCTAGTAATCGTCCACAATAAAACGCTAGCTGCCCAACTATATAGCGAATTTAAAGAAATATTTAATAAAAATCATGTAGAGTATTTTGTTTCATACTTTGATTTCTATCAGCCTGAAGCCTACATTCCTCGTAATGATACTTATATTGAAAAGAGTGCGCTCGCCAATCAAGAAATCGAAATGTTACGTTTATCTACAATTAATTCACTAGCTTCTGGTGAACCAACAATTGTAATTGCTTCTGTAGCGGCTATTTATGCTTCGGTGGCTCCAAGCGATTTTGAAATGTATCGTATTGTATTGTCAACGAAGACAAAACGTAATTTAAAACAATTACAATATGATCTTGTTCGTTTACAATACCAACGAAATAACATTGATTTAAAACCAGGCACATTTCGTTTACGTGGAGATGTATTAGAAATCGCTCCCGGATACACAGATGCTTTTACTGTTAGAGTTTCATTCTTTGGTGATGAGATAGAAGAAATTGCGGTAATCGATGCTTTAACTGGTAATGTAAATGAAAGGTGAAATACTTATGTTATCGTTCCTGCAAGCGAATACATCATGAATAAAGATCGTCGAAAAGAATCTTTAGATCTAATTAAAAAAGAATTAAAAGAACGTGTCACATATTTTAAGAAAAATAAAAAACTTTTAGAAGCACAAAGAATTGAAGAAAGAACCTTACACGATATTGAATCTTTAGAAGAGCTAGGCTATTGTAATGGTATTGAAAATTATTCACGACATTTAGAGTTAAGAGCCGAAGGTTCTACTCCATATACTCTTTTTGATTATTTCCAAAAAAATAATTGGTTAATAGTCGTAGATGAATCACATATGACTATCCCACAAATTAGGGGCATGTACAATACAGATCGCTCTCGCAAAGAAACCTTAGTTAATTATGGCTTTCGTTTACCATCTGCTTTAGATAATCGTCCATTAAATTTTGATGAATTCCAAAGTAAAGTCAATAAAACAATTTTTGTTTCAGCAACACCTAATGAATGAGAAGTCAAAAAATCTCATAATACTGTTGTAGAACAGATAGTTAGACCAACAGGTCTATTAGATCCAGTAATTGAAATTCATTCATCTAAATATCAAGTGGATGATTTGGTAGTTGAATTACAAAAACAGATAAAAAAGAACGAAAGAACTTTTATCACTGTGTTAACAATTAAAATGGCAGTAAATTTAGCTGAATATCTAAAAAAACAGAAATTTAAAGTAATGTATATGCACAATGAATTAAAAACTCTTGAAAGGGCTAAAATAATTAATGATTTACGTCGTGGCAAATATGATGTAATCGTTGGTATTAACTTATTACGTGAGGGATTAGATGTTCCTGAAGTCTCTCTAGTAGCTATTTTAGATGCTGATAAACCTGGATTTTTTAGAAGCGATAAAGCTTTAGTACAAACATTTGGTAGAGCTGCACGTAATGTAAATGGCAGAGTTATTTTATATGCTAACACAACTACCAAAGCCATGCAAACCGCCATAGAAGAAACAAACCGAAGGCGAAAAATCCAATTGGCTCACAACACGAAACATCATATTACTCCACAAACAATTGTGAAGCCAATTTTTGATGACATCACTTCCAAAAATGATGTTAAAGTTGTTGAAGCGTATTTTAAAAATAGTAAAATAGATTTCAAAAAACAAACTAAAGCTATTGGTATTTTACGAAAAGAAATGTTACAAGCTGCTAAAAATAAGGAATATGAACGCGCCGCCTTTCTACGTGATACAATAATAGAAATAGAAGGACGAAATAATTAAATGTTTAAAGCATATAAATTTCTTTCATCAATGTTGTTTGTTGTCGCCCCAGCAAGTGCTTGTTTCGTTTTTATCACTTCTTGTGGTAAAACAGACTATTCTGATTATCAAAGTGAACATGTTAAATTTATTAATGAAAGAACTTTTTTCATAATTACTAAAGATAGTGCGACAAGTGCATACATGGGAGGGACTGCCTGAATTTTTAAAAAGTCGGCAGACGGGGACTATACATACTATCTAGGCACGAATGTACATGTTGCTGCTTCATTTAGTTCTTCAACAACAGAAGAAATGCCTATGGAAATAGGCTACAATCCAACTTATTCGCAACGAAAGTGATTAAATCTTACTAAGGATTATCTCCCCATCAACAATTATGAATTGTTAGGAGAAGAAGCAACAACTCGTCCGACAAAATCGGATTGAAATCTAGGCTCGGAATTTTTTGAATGAGATGTAGATTTTGATGTTTTTAAAGTTACATTTGGCAGTAATCCCGATGACATTAAAAATAACGATCCATTTGTACATGATAATGATAGCCCACTATTAGATAGACTGAATAATCTTAATAACTATGCCACTCAACATGATGGAACAATTACTCAATTTGCAAAGTCAAATTACCAGTATAAATCGGGAATGTCTATTCATGTAGCTGGTTTTCCTTTTAGAGAAGACCCAAATTATATGAATGAAGATTTCCCACTATGGACATCTTACTCAACTACATATGATTTCAATAATGTTAACTATAACACAACTAATAATCCAATTATGTCCACAGATGAAGGAATTAGATTCAAGGACGAAAAACCAATTAATATTATTGGTAAAGTAATGGGATATAAACCTAATAGTTCTCCAGAGCTTACTGGTGGCAGCAGTGGCAGTATGGTAGTTGATGATAATAATATAGTAGTGGCTATTAATTTTTTTGGAGAAACAGATGGTCGTGGTAATGCTACACAAAATTGCGGATTATTTTTAAATACAAATGATGATTATTTTGGTAAAAATTATAAATACGAAATATTTAATGATTGATTCCAAAATTTGCTTTAAAAAATAATCTTATCGCATTTTTATACAATTGTTTTGCTAATACATCCTCTTTTACTTGCAACACTTTAGCCATTTCTTTAACAACAACAGGAATATTAAGTGGAGTATTAGTTTTGCCACGATATGGTTCTGGAGACAATCAAGGAGCATCTGTTTCACTTAACAAACGATTGATTGGTATTAAATGAATTGCTTTTCTTAATTCAGTAGAATTTGAAAAAGTAATTATTCCATTGATAGAAATATAACAACCAAGGTTAACATATTTTTTAACTAATTCTTCATTCCCTGTGAAACAATGAATAATTATTTTTAATCCCTTAGCATGTGCTTTTAATATTTCTATCATATCATCATGGGCATCTCTCACATGTACCATTAAAGGAAGTTTATATTTATGCGCTAGGGCAATGTGTCTAATAAACACAATTTTTTGAACATGTTTATTTTGATTTGAACGATAATAATCTAGTCCTGTTTCACCAACTGCTACAATTTTAGAATTCTCCTTTAATAATGTTTCGATTTCGTCTATCGTTGTATTTACATCTATTTTATTTATATCGCTTGGATGAATTCCCACTGTCGCAAAGACATTTGTTGATTCTTGAGAATGTTTAACTGCCAAAGCACTAGTATTGATGTCAGTGCCGATATCAACATAAAAAATATTTTGAAGTTTGCATTCATCAGCAATTTCTTTTGCTTGCCCTTCTAAAGGGTTGTAGTTAGTGTGTGTATGTACATCAAAATATTTCATTATTTTCCTACACAAAATTTTCTAAACATTTCATTAACAAAATCATAACATTTAAAGTCACCTAAAATATGATTAATATTTTCTAAAGCGGCATGCAAATATTCTATAGTTAAGTCAATCGGCTGTTTATTATTTATTAATTTCAAAGCATCTTGTAACTCATTGACTACATTTTTTAAATTACTAATAGAACGTGTTGATTGTAACATAACTTGATTAAATGGAATATTAGTTTGAAATTTTAGAGCCTTTAATAATTCATCAATTAACGGCTTTATTTTATTTTTTAATGCAGAAATCTTTATTCCTTTGATATTCGCTTTTTGAGGCAAATCACTCTTATTAATTACAACAATATATTTTTTATTATTCAATAATTTTTGGATAGCTAAATCATCTTTAGTTAAGATAGATGAACCATCAATAATTCATAGAATTAAATTAGCTTTTTGCATCATTTCATGGGTTTTGTTTACTCCAATTTGTTCAATTTTATTTTTAGTTTTTCTTAATCCAGCAGTATCTAAAAAATTTACTGTTACACCTTTTAAATTAATGGGAATAGTAATTATGTCACGCGTTGTCCCAGGAGTATCGGAAACAATTACACGATTTTTACTAATAATGGAATTCAAAATAGAAGATTTCCCTACATTAGGTTTGCCAATAATAACAATATTGATCCCTTCTATTATTGGGATAATTTTTGTAGAATCATTAATAACTTTTGTTGCAAAATTAATTAACGAATGAATTGTTTCGTTCATTTTTTTAATGGACATATTAGGCGCATCGTCAAATTCTGGATAGTCGATGTTAATTTCAACTTGAGCAATTAATTGAAATAAATCGCTTCTAAATTTTTTTAGTTTATTAATAGCACCATCATTTAAACCATTATTGGCTAGTTCAATTCCTCTGTCGCTGGTTGCATTTATTAAATTATTAATCGCTTCGGCTTCATGCAATAATAGTTTACCGTTCATATATGCTCGTTGAGTAAATTCACCAGGCAACGCTAAGACGCATCCATATTTAATTAATAATTCAATAATTTTACTTGCCAAATAATAACCACCATGACAATTAATTTCAACTAAATCTTCTCCTGTAAAAGATTTTGGCGCTACAAATTTATTAATCAAAACATGATCAATTATTTTATTGTTATCTAAAATATTAGTCTTTTGAATTTCGTAACCTTTACGAGTGATTTTATTTGAACATATTCGATTAACTAGATTAAAAGCATTATCTCCAGATATTCTAATAATATGGATTGCCCCATTCATAGGTGGAGTGGCAAGAGCCACAATTGTTTTATTTTTCATTATGTCGCCTCTTGAATAATTGACCAAACTTTGTTAAATAACAATATTTTTACCGGATTATTATGAATGGTTTCTATCAAATTAATTAAACGAATATTGTTAGGGAAAAAAATACCAATTATTTTTATCAATAATGAAATTTGACTGTAATTTAATTTAGAAAATTGCTCTTGGATTTTTTTAATGATAAATATATCATCAATATTTTTTTTAAAAGAAATAGCCAAATCATAAATAAAATAAAAATCATTATTTTTTAAATCGTTAATGATTTCATCATAACTATAATAAATATTTTTAATTACATTCATTTGCTGTTGATCTAATTTATAATTCTCCAGATTTTTGGTAAATTCTTCAATCTTGCTTTTTAAAATAAATGTTTGCGTTCGGCTTCTAATCGTCGGTAAAACTAGATTTAAGGACCTTGTTGTTAAAATTGCAAATATTTTGGAAAATGGTTCTTCTAAAAATTTTAATAGAGAATTAATGGCTTGTGGTGTCGCTTGTTCAATACCAGAAATGATGTAAAATTTTAAACCTATGCTTTCAATCCCTGTCATAGAAAATCGATCAATAATATTTAAAATTTCCTCTTTTTTTATTGCGTTTTTATAACCATTAACTCTAA
This sequence comes from Mycoplasmataceae bacterium, assembly GCA_031259945.1. Taxonomy (GTDB): domain Bacteria; phylum Bacillota_I; class Bacilli_A; order Mycoplasmatales; family Mycoplasmoidaceae; genus Malacoplasma_A. The sequence continues at coordinate 36,718 of JAIRKU010000022.1, read as the reverse complement.
TGATATCGTAGTACTCGTTATTGTCAATTTTCTTAGCTCATTCTCCGCCGCCGTATTGCAAAACAATTGATTTAATATATTCTTTTATGAAATTATCTACATCGCATAATTTGGATTCTACAAGTAAGACGGCATGGGGTTTATTCTTGACATCAACAATATTATTCCCCATAATATTCCTTAATTTTATTATTAATTATTTGAATAACTTTTTTAAAGACTTCATTTACTGAAGCGGAGGCGTCTACTTCAACAATGTTTTTATTTTGATTTTCATCAATCAATTTACGATAACCATTGTAAACTAGTTGATGCAAACTTAATTTTTCTTTGTCCAAACGATTAATTTCGCGTAATTCGTTCATGCTGATGCGTTTTAACCCCTCCTCTGGTCTAAGCATTAAAACAATAGTTAAATCCGGTAATACATGATTAATACCAAACATATTTATATCTCAAACTTCTTTAATGCCTAAGTTTCGTGCATATCCTTGATAAATTAAAGAAGAATGAATGTAACGATCGCATAAGATTAAATGACCTTTTTCCAAATTAGGTAAAATAAAGTCTTTTACGTGCTGAGCCCGACTAGCTGCAAATAATAAAGCCTCAGCACGAGGCGAAATTTTGTATTCAATTTTATTCAAAAGAATATTGCGAATATCTTCAGCAATAATATTATTTCGTCCCCCTGGCTCTCTAGTAAAATTGATAACAAAGGAATAATTTTTACTTTGAAGGTGATCATACACCATAGATAAAATAGTAGATTTGCCGCTTCCGTCAGGGCCTTCAAATGTAATAAATAAACCTTTTTTATTTGTCATGTTCTACTAAACTCATCACTAATTTAAATTTAAATTTTTTCAGCACCATCAAAATATTTTTTTAAAGCGTCTGGAATCATTATGCTCCCATCAGTTTGTTGATAATTTTCCACAATTGCCGCTCATAAACGATCTATCGCTAACCCAGAGCCATTTAATGTATGAGGATAAATAGTCTTACCACTATTGTTATCTCTATATCTTAACATTAAATTGCGTGATTGAAAGTCTTCACAATTAGAACAAGAGGAAATCTCTCTATAGCCCCCATGCGACGGCATCCAAACTTCAATGTCGTAAGTTTTACTTGCTGCAAACCCTTGGTCCCCAGTACATAAAACAATGACTCGATAAGGTAAATTTAATTTTTGCAAAATAGATTCTGCATTTGTCGTCATTTTTTCTAACGAATCATAGGATTCTTCTGGCTTTGTTATCATAACCATTTCAGTTTTGTAGAATTGATGCTGACGTATTACCCCTTTAGTATCCTTACCTGCGCTTCCCGCTTCACTACGAAAACAAGCAGTATTGGCAGTGAACCATAACGGTAATTTAGATTCTTCTAAAATTTCATTTGCATAAAAATTTGTCAACTGAACCTCAGCCGTCGGCGACAAATATTGACCGTTATCTAATTTAAATATATCCTCTTCAAATTTTGGCAACTGTCCTGTACCAACAAGTGCTGATGCATTCAAAATTACTGGTGGTAATAATTCACAAAAACCGGCTTTCACATTAACATCTAGAGTAAATCATTGCAAAGCACGCATTAATTTGGCCCCATCTTCACGATAAATAACAAAGCGAGATCCAGAAATTTTGGCGGCTCTTTCAAAATCAATAAGCTTTCTTTTCTCTGCCAATAATCAATGTGGTAAAAATTCAAAATCAAATTTACGTGGTTTGCCTCATTTACGTATTTCTTTATTTTGAGTTTCATCTTTGCCAATGGGCACACTTTTGTGCGGTACATTAGGTATCGAATATAAAATCGTATTTAATTCAGCATTAACTAATGTTAATTCGCTTTCTAATTTAGCAATTTCTTGTTTGATATATTGCACTTTTGAGCGAACTTCATTAACTTCATTAGTTTTTTTATCTTTTATTAGTGAAGATATTTGCTGAGTTAATGCATTACGTTCAGTATTTAAATTTTGAATATTGGAAGTTAATCTTCTTCAATTCTGATCAATTACTTTAAATTGCTTTAGAGCAGGATAATCCTTATTTCTACTTTTGATACGTTCCGAAACAACATCAAAATTATTACGCAAATGATTAATATCTAACATTTTCTATGGCTTCTATCATAAGTCTAATTACTATACAAGTATTTTAATATAATAAACGAATGAGAAATAAAGTATTATGGCTAAATTTAAATTAACAGTGGAAATTGAGACTGAAATCTACGAGGCTTTAAAAAAGCAATATGAAGATATGTCTTATTTGTTAAAGGATAAAATTAACATTCGTTCTTTTGAACAATATGTAGAAAATATTTTAATATCTTGTGCCAAAGGGAGCGAACAAATGAAAAATCTTGGTACTCGTCTTAATGAAATGTTAGAAAAATTAGGAGGGGTTGGCAATTTCGGAGATTTAAGTAATTTAGATTTAGAAAGTATTTTTAATCCTAAGGGGAAATCCAAGGAAGAGCCCAAGCCAGAACCACCTAAGAAACCAGATAATTTAAAAAATTAGTCATGAAACTTGCCATCATTTACCATGTTTATAAAAATAGTGCATCATTACGAAAATCACTAGAGAGTATTTTTGCACAAACTGATCAAAATTTTGAATTTGTTTTTGTTAATGATTACGCCTCATCAAAAGTTAATCAAATCATTAAAGAAATTTCTTTTTCTAAATTGAAAAATTTTACATACATCACACATAGTCAAAATTTGGGTCATTCTTACTCTTTTAATAATGCAGTTAAAGCCATTAGTTCAGAATATGTTTTATATGCGGGTTCTAATTTTATCTTTGATAAAAACTTTATCAAAATTTTCAACAAAATCATTACCCATAATCCAAATACTGACGTTATTTCTTTCAATGTTAAAAATAATGATGCCTCTTTTTCTACATTTAATAAATTAAATGTCAAAATGAAACAAACGATTCAATCATCTATGAAAGATAAAATTGTCGCAACCAAAATGATACGTAACTTTAATCTTGGATTAAATGAAAATTTTTATAGTCCGTTAGTTTTTATTTATCAAATTTTATTTTTATTTAAAAAATGAATTATTGTTGATTTTAGTCACGCTAAATATTTGAAGCATACTAAATATACTTACAATTTGTACGATATTTTTGAAGAAAATGATTATTTATTAGATAAATATTCAAATACTAAGTTTTGACGTTCTAATCAAGACATAATTCAGTATTTAATGATTATTTATATTTTGTGAATATTTATTCCTAGAATGTTTATGGCTCATAAAGAAAAATCAATAAGAGAAAACGCACTCCACAAAGCTGAAATGTGGCTGAGAAAAAATATCCCGCATTGACGAACAAATAAAATCTTATTCAAAACACAAGTTTTACCAAAAAAACTAATTCATGATTTGATTGAAATTAAATTTAAAATTAGATATATTGATAAATTAATTAAAAAATATAATACCTAATGGTCTCTAATTTGTTATCAAATATTATTACTCCCCAAGACACTAAAGCACGTTATGCATTAGCAAAAGCTTCTAATCGTATTTTAGCAAGAGTAATTGATTCTGCGTTTGTATTAATAATCGCCATTGGTTTAGCTCTAATAATTATTGCAACAGATAAAGCTGGTATTTCGCATCCCAAAGAATTAGAACAAACTTGAAGATATTTACTAATGGCATTAGAATCATCTATTATCTTTGTAATTTATTTTTTGATAGTGCCATATTTCTCCAAAGGACGTACTCTGGGTTTATTCTTATTAAAATTACGAATATATAACTTAATCTCAACAAAAAATTTTTTTATTAATTTATTAAAAAGAGAATTTTTTATATGAATGATTGTTGCTATATCTAATTTAATTTTAGGAATAGTTTTATGCTTCATGAATCGTTCTTCTGCTACTGATTTCTTAAATTCATTGACTTTAAACGGTGTAGATGCAGCTTCAAAAGAAACTGCTGCTGTTGCAATTTTTCACTCGTTATATGCAATTGGATTTCTATCACTAATTTTTGTAATTGTCCACATGTGCATTTACAATAAACGCCGTTCTTTTATCGATCATATTAGCGATACAGTCGTTATTAAGCTTATCGATATATCAAGTAATGACTCTAATCCATCAGCTAATACTAAACCTAGTAGAAAACGACGTAATTATGGATTGCCAGGAGAAATTATGACATCCGCTGAAAAAGAAATAGATTCTTTATAATCTCTCGATTGTGATAGATTTATCAAAATTAAATCATAACCAGTTAAAGGCTGTTACTACTGAGGTAGGCCCTGTTTTGGTTATCGCCGGCGCTGGAACTGGTAAAACAAGAGTTTTAACGACTAGAATTGCTTATTTGATTGAACATGAAAATTATGATCACAACAAAATACTAGCTATTACATTCACTAACAAAGCTGCAAGTGAAATGCGTAATCGAATCATTAATATGTTGGGCAATATTAATGTTAGTTGAATTGGTACATATCACTCTATTTGTTTAAGAATTTTAAAACAAGATATTGACCAACTCGGACGAGATAAAAATTTTTCCATCATTGATGAACAAGATCAATTAGATATTATTCATGATATCTATAAAGAAGGAGAAATATCTATAAAAGATATTAAACCCAAAAAAGCGCTGGAAATTATAGAAAATGTCAAAACTGAAAACATCAATTTATTCAATATAAAATCAATGAAAGAGCTTAATGAACTTGGCATATACAAATATGATTTAATTTCTTCGTTCAGATATATTGTGAAACAATATGAAAATAAATTAATCCAAAATAATTTATTAGATTTTAATGATTTATTAATTTTCGCTCATAAATTGTTAAAAGAAAATTCTGTTATTAGAGAAAAATGACAAAATAAATTTGACTACATATTAGTAGACGAATTCCAAGATACTAATTATCTTCAATTTCAACTCTTAAATCTCTTAATAAATCCTAATAAACTTAACATTTTTGCTGTAGGAGATCCTGATCAAACTATTTATACTTGACGTGGTGCATACCCTAATATTTTTAACGATTATCTTGATAATTTTAAAAATACAAAAATCCATGTTTTAGATCTAAATTATCGTTCTACCAAAAATATCCTTCGCGTAGCCAATCATTTAATTGACTATAACAATCAACGAATTAAGAAAGATTTAGTCACCAATAATGATGAAGGCGACTCGGTTATATGTTATATAGGTGACACGTCCCAATTAGAAGCTCATTTTATTACGCAACAAATTAATGATTTAGTTAAAACTAAAAAATACAACTACAACGAAATAGTTATTTTGTATCGCGCGAAATATCTATCACGTACTATTGAACAAGAATTCATTAATAATAATATTCCATATTATATATTTGGCGATATTCGTTTCTATCAACGTCGCGAAATTAAAGATTTAGTCAGTTATTTAAAGATCCTTGTAAAACCCAAGGACGACATAACTTTGAGACGCATTATTAATGTACCAGTACGCGGAATTGGTCAAAAAACTATTGATTCTATTCGTAACTATGGATTACAAAATAATTTATCATTTTACGAAACGTTATTAAAGTGTGCAAATAACCAAATTGAAGCTGAATGAAATAAAAAATCTGTGAAAGAATTCGTTGTTTTATTAGAATATTTATTTACTAATTCTAAAAACTTATCGATTGTAGACACATTACGTTTTATTATCAAAGTCACTAAATATGAAGATCATCTTAAAAGTTTAGACCAATTTGAAGACCGTTGAGAAAATGTAAATGAATTAATTGTAGCTACAGAAGAATACCAAGCTAAATTTCCTAACAATTCTCTTGTTGATTTTCTTGATGAAATTAGTTTATACACAGAAAGCGACGACCATAAAGTTCAATCTCGTAATTCTGTTTCGCTAATGACAATACATTTTGCAAAAGGAACAGAATTTAAAGTTGTCTTTATAATGGGCATGAATGAAGACATTTTTCCTTCATATAGATTACAAAGTCAAAACGATATGGAGGAAGAACGCCGAATAGCCTATGTTGCTATTACTAGAAGTATGAAAAAACTTTTTCTTACATGTAATTTAGGCTTTTCGCCAATCTCTTCAGACAAATTAACTCCTTCAAGATTCTTAAAAGAAATTGGTAAAAATAATTATCAAGAAATGCGTTCAGAAATGAAAACAATTAGTGAAATTGATCTAGACTGATATGACTCTGTTGCTTCTTTTAATAAAGAAGATAATTACAGAGAAAATAATGTTGAATTTAAAATTGGTGATGTAATCGTACATACCGTATTTGGAAGTGGCGTCATTATTGGTATTAAAAGTGATACATTAGAAGTGGCGTTTAAAGCACCGTTTGGTATCAAATCAATAATCAAAACTCACAAATCAATTAAACGGTTGAAAAATTAAACAGCTATTTTAATTTTGTAATAGTTATAAATGCGATGTAAATCTTGATCAGGTGTATAACTGGATACTTTTTTAATTTTTCCTTGTACAATGATGACAATTCAATCAGCAAAATTTTGAATTTCGTCCAAATTATGGGTTGAAATAAAAATAGTTTTGCCCTCTTTTTTCAATTTTTTTACTAGTCGGTAAAAAACATCTCTAGTATCTGGGTCTAAATTTTCTGTGGGCTCATCCATAATTAATAATTGTGGATCATGCAGCAAGGATTGAATAATCATAATTTTCTTTTTCTGTCCACTTGACATCCTATTAAGATCAATGTGGAGACGTTTTTTTAAACTAAATATACATTCATAGTATTTAATCCGTGAATCAATGATTTTTTTAGGTACTCCATACAATGAAGCCATCATTTTTAAAAATGTTCTAGCTCTTATTTTTGGAAAATTTTCTTTTTCTGGTACATACCCAATAATACGATGTGACTTAATTTTTTTGGAACTAATCCCATTAATAAAAATATCTCCACTATTGTAACGGTATAAAGATAAAATAGATTTAATTGTTGTTGTCTTGCCTGCACCGTTATGCCCTATGAAAGCACATAATTTGCCTTTAGGCACATGAAAAGAAATATTGTTGAGGATTTTCTCACCATCTATTACTTTTTTTAAATTTTTGACTTCTAAAACATTTGTCATTACTAAATACCAATATTAACCTTTTGGTTTAATCCATATCCTATACCCATAACAAAAATTGTTATTGGTAATATCATTGTTAATGGTAACATTACCGATTCCATATATTCTAAATCTGGTCCTCTATCAGGTGACTGGGTAATCGAAAAACTAAAACTTATTGCATAAGATAAGGCAAATACCAGAATAATTACACTTACAATCATCTCTCGTAAGTAGTAACGTAAAGATGTACCGGTTATTGCACCAAATATGCAAAGAATAAAAGTGAGTAAGATCATATATTCGTACTTCATTTTCCCTGTGTATAAAACTATGTCTTTACTTTGGCATCATTTTTCTAATATGACATAGTATCCGCTTACCACACCAGCAAAAAAGACAGCAAAAGTGAGACTCAACATTAATTTTGCCGTTAAATAAAATGAACGTCTCACAGGTCTAGCTAATATGAAAATTCGATCGTTTGGGTTAGCAACAATTTCGCCAATAACTGAGCAAAAGAATGAAATAGTGCAGATGCTTACCAAACCAGACATAGTTTTAATTTCCCAATTTCGAGCGGTTTCTTCAAGTTGATTAAAATCTATGGTTATCGGTATCACTACTATAAAAATAGCATTTAATATAAGCCCCGAAAACAAAATGATTAAGGTGGCCGGCTGGTTAAGCGTCGTTTTTAGAAATTGCCGATATAATTTAACTCCCACTCTCATACAGGGTATATTATAATCGATAATGACAAATAATAAGACCATACGCTTACAAATCATTAAAAAAAGATGATCCATAAAACCGAATATTAAAACCAAATTGGATCATATTATTTACACAAAAACTTTAAACTACATTTTGTCTTTCAATCCCAAAAAATATATTGCACTTTATTGGCCTATTGAAAATGAAGTAGATTCTATCGCCTTAATTTACGAATTAATTAATAGACATTATAAAATTTGTCTTCCTTACATTCATAATAATAAAATGGTATTCAAACCCATCCATTCAATTCATTTCGAATATGAATATTGAAAAAATATGAGACAACCAAAAAACAAAACTGTAATAAATGGTGATGATATTGAATTAATGATAGTTCCATTGATAGGATTCAATAAAACCAATCATCGCTTAGGATATGGTTTCAATTATTACAATGATTTTTTGCATTGATATAATCGCATTCGTACTATTGGAATTGCTTATAATTTTCAAAACAATGATGAGTTCACCGTTTCACGATACGATAAAATTTTGAATAAAATCATTACAGATGAAACCTAAAACATGAAAATATTATTAATCGGCGATATATTTGGCAAAGTTGGGCGTCGCGCCATTAAAGAAGAATTATCTAAATTGATCGAAAAAGAAAAAATTGATTGTGTGATTGCTAATGCGGAAAACACAACTCATGGTCGTTCTTTATCTTTAAACCACTATCATGATTTAATGAAATATGGTATCAATTATTTTACATTTGGTAACCATACATGGCATTTACCTGAAATTAAAGATATTTTAACCAAAAATAATACTGTACGCCCATTGAACTTAAAGCCAAATATTGATGAAGGCAAACATGGCCACGGATCAATTGAATTTAAAATCAACAACAAACTAATAAGATTAACAAATTTATTAGGTAGCACCGTTCAATGTCATGATATCCAAGTTAATCCTTTCCCTTTGTTTAATCGTTTTTTAAATGAACATAAAGCTGATATTCATATTGTAGATTTTCACACCGAAACGACAAGTGAAAAAAATGCATTTTTTTTAACGTTTGCTGGTAGAGTAACCGCCATTTTAGGCACACATACACATGTTCAAACTGCTGATGAAAAAATATATAAAAATACTGCCTATATTACTGACGTCGGTATGACGGGCGGTTCTCTAGGAGTCATTGGTGCTGAACCAGAAACTATTCTCAAAGTTTTTATGGGTGAAGCTGAACGCTTTAAACTGAGCCCTTCTCATAGTAAATATCAATTTAATGCTGTATTAATTTCTATCAACGATAATACTAATGTGGCAGATTCTATTAAACGAATTTATATATACGAAAAATAAAAAAATACGGATTTAGTTCAATGGTAGAATAATGGTCTCCAAAACCACTGATGTGGGTTCAATTCCTACAATCCGTGCCAAACATAAAACCGTAAATCGCCAATTTGCGGTTTTTTCTTATTACGTTGTAATAGAATATAATCTACTGAGAGATTATGAATTATCATTTTATATACAATCCAATTGCAGGGCACGGATTGTCTAAACGTAATTGAATTTTAATTCAAGATTTTCTTAACGATATAAATTTCAAGTATACCGCGCACAAAACCCAAGGTGAGCGACATGCTGAAATAATAACACGACAATTAACCAGTAAAAATGAAGAAGTCACCATCATATGTTTAGGTGGTGATGGAACTCTTTCTGAAATTGTCAATGGTATCCAAGATTTCGAACATACTACTTTAGGAATAATCCCTTCTGGCAGCGGCAATGACTTTGTCACTGCTACTAAGATCCCAAAAGATGACCCTATTGCAGCAATTAAATTTGCGTTAATAACACAACCGCGTAAAATTAATTTTATTAATGCTAATGAAAGAAGAGCAATCAATATTGTTGGCTTTGGTCTAGATACAGATGTTTTAAAGTGTTATTACAAAATAAAATTTCTTCCTAATAAAATGCGTTATAAAATAGCAACTATTTGAAAAACATTATTTTTTAAGTGACGCAATTCGGAAATTTCAGTTGATGGTGGGCCTACAAAATCAATTACATCATTGTTATTATCAATAGGAAATGGTCGAGCGATTGGTGGTGGAATTAAAATGTGCCCTGAAGCTCAAATAGACGATGATTATTTAAACTTTACTTATATTAGTAAGTTCCCACGTTTTAAAACTATATTTTATCTAATGAAAGTAATGAAAGGTAATGTTTTAAAATTACGCGTTACTACAAGTATCAAATGCAAAAAAGTTTCTTTGAAATTACCAAATAAAACTTTTCAACTAGATGGAATTATTTGTCATGATACCGATGTATTAAATGTATCTATTGCAGAAGAAAAAATAAATTTTTTAGGCTAATAGTTTAAAAATCTTGACCAAATCGTCTCGTATAACGACAGTTGCTTTGTAATCAAATAAAGTTGGTTCATTATTTAATATAACAAGATGTTTACCTTCAAACATTTCAACTATACCACTTGCGGTAGAAACTGCAAGTCCTGTACCTGCTACTATCAATAGATTAGTATTATTCAAAGCTTCATAACATCTTTCAAAAGCACCTTCGTGTAATGATTCTCCGTACAAAACAACATTGGGCCTAACTACACCACCACATGTACATTTGGGTATCCCTTTACTTTTACGGATATATTCTATTGAATATTCCTTTTTGCATTTCATACAGTAATTTCGATAAATACTACCATGTAATTCAACCATTTTTGTATTGCCTGCCATTCCGTGTAAACCATCAATATTTTGGGTAATAACACAACCTAATTGACCGTTTTTCTCTCATTTAGCTATTTGATAATGTATCAGATTTGGTTTAATGTTATCTAGTAACATTTGTTCTTTATAAAATTTAAAGAACAAATCAGTATTTTTAATTAGAGCAGTATGACTCAATAAATATTCAGCATTTTTAAATTTACTATATAAACCATTTTTACTACGAAAGTCAGGTATGCCACTAGCGGTGGATACACCAGCGCCAGTTAACAGAACAAAATTGGGATTAGATTGAATCAACTTTTTTAAATTATCTATATTTGCCGTATCCATATATCATTAGATAACATTATAATAATTCGCGTGCCAAACTTATCATTCAAACACAATTATCACACCCATACCATCTACTGTCATCATGCTAAAAATACAGTGGAAGAAAATATTAAAGCAGCAATTAAATTTGGCTATAAGACTCTTGGTTTTAGTGAACATGCGCCATTAAAAGTACATCGAAATTTTCGTTTAAATTTAAATGAACTTGATGATTACATTAATGAAATTAAATTTTATAAAGCAAAATATAAAACTAAAATCAAGATTCTTATAGGACTAGAAGCAGAGTACCATCGCAGTCAATATAACTATTACAAAAAATTAAAAAGTAAAGTTGACTATATGATTTTAGGTAATCATAATATTGGTAATCCGCATAAATCTCGCGACCTCAAAACAATTAAAAAAATAAATTTAGACCAATACGGCGAACAATTAGAAGACGCCTGTAAATCTGGTCTTTTTTCAGCAATAGCTCATCCTGATTACGTTTATAATTTTTATCATAGCTGAGATGAAGACGCTATATATTTAGCAAATTTTATCATTGACTGTTCACTTAAATATAACATTCCCTTAGGTTTTAATATCAACGGTTTATTAACGAAAAAAAATAAAATGAATTACCCCAACGATTATTTTTGAGAATTGGTATCTAATACCAAATGTAAAGTATTAATTGAAGCTGATTCACATGATATTAAGACTATGTCTAAGGCTGTCATACAAAAAACTTTCAAATTAATTAAAAAATGATATTTACAAAAGAATTTAATTAGTAAATTAAATTTGAAATAATTAGTAATGTAGTAAGTCTAAAATATATGCTATGATATTCGCGTTGGTAAAATAATTATGTTTAAGGGCGCTATTTTTGACTTGGATGGAGTAATTACTGATACATCTCGTTTACATTTTCTGGCATGAAAAGAAACATTAGCTAAATATAACATACCTTATGATGAGAATATTAATAATCTTTTTAAAGGTTTGCCCAGACACGAAACATTGTTAGCAATATTAAAATTAAAATCACTACCTAATAAATTTTCTATTCGCCAAATCGAAAAAATTTGTGAAGAGAAAAATGACCTATATGTAAAAAAAATAAACTTCATAGATGAAAAAAATATTTACCCTAGAATTCAAAATTTTATTCAATCCTTAAATAAACATAATGTTAAGTTGGCTCTTGCATCTTCCAGCCAAAATGCTAAAACCATATTAAAACAACTGAACCTTATTTCCTTTTTTGATTATTTGGTTGACCCAATCACTATTAAAAATCCCAAGCCTGCTCCAGACATTTATATCGCCGCTACAAAGGGATTACATTTATCACCGAATGAATGTATTGGAATAGAGGATGCTATTGTTGGTATAGAAGGATTACAGGCTGCAAACATTTTTACTGTTGGTATTGATTACGGTGTTAAACCAGTTCAACTTAAAAGTGACATTAGTTTTGCTACACCAAGCGACATTAGTTTAGATAAAATTATTAAAGCATATGAAAAACAAAAAAAATAACGAACTACATATTCATAGACTATTTAACATTGATCCTTGAAAAATTCAACAAAATAAACTTTATACAGGTGATGATCAGTTAATTTCTGAATCTTTAACTTCTATTGGTAATGGTCGCATGGGAATGCGTGGTAATTTTGAAGAAAAATTTTCAGGAGCTTCTTATCAAGGAAGCTACCTAGCGGGAGTATGATTCCCAGAACCTACTAAAGTTGCTTGATGAAAAAATGGATATCCAGATTATTTTGGTAAAACAATAAATTCAACCAACTACATAGGCTTTGATATTAAGGTTGATGGAGTTGAATTAGATTTAAATTTACAAAAACCATTGTCTTTTACGCGTACTTTAGATCTAAGAAATGCAATTTTAAGTCGTTCCTTCACAACAAAAATCAACAATAAAGTCATTCATGTTGACACTAAGCGTATTCTTTCATTAAATGATCGCGACATTGCTTTGCTTGAATATTCAATCAAAGCAATTAATCCTTGTCGTTTATCTGTAAATGCTTATCTTGATGCAAACATAAAAAATTACATTGGTGAATTTGCTAATCAAAATAAACCTGCGCTATTTTGGGACGTTCTTGATGTTTCTATCAACCCAAATATAGCTACGGTTACAACTCAAACTAAACCAAACAACTTTAATATTCCACAATTTATGTCAACATGAGCAATGAAAGTTTATTGTTCTCAAAAAATAAAGCCTAAACTAGTTAACGGAAATTTTAAAGTTGGCTATTTACATGAAGTCTCATTAAAGCCTAATGACACTATTACCTTTCGTAAATTTATTAGTGTTATAGATAATCGATATGAAAAAAATCATAATTTGAATAAAACTGCTATCACCAAAATAAATAATGCTTACAACCAAGGGTTTGATAGTCTATGAAATAAACATATAGAGTCTTGAAATAAACGTTGAGACAATATCGATGTAAAAATTAATGGTAACGATTCAGATCAACAAGCAATTCGCTACAATTTATTTCAATTATTATGTACTTATGATGGTTTTGACGATCGTTTAAACATTGGCCCTAAGGGCTTTACTGGAGAAAAATATGGTGGAGCTACTTATTGAGATACAGAATCTGTGTGTCTGCCAGTTTATTTGGGAATTGATGGCGCGCAAATTCCTCGTAGTTTGATGATGTACCGCTTTAATCAATTATCGCAAGCTAAACATAATGCTCATACTTTATCATTAGATGGTGCCTTATACCCAATGGTTACTTTTGATGGTATAGAATCTCATAATGAATGAGAAATTACTATGGAGGAAATTCACCGCAATAATACAATTTCGTTTGCAGTACATAATTATTATTCATACACCAACGATAATAATTATTTGTTTAACGAAGGATTACAAGTTCTTATTGAAATTTCTCGTTTCTGAGCTAGCCGGGTTAGTTGGTCCAAACCAAATAAATCATATGTAATTCTTGGCGTGACCGGTCCTAATGAATTTGAACATAATGTTGATAATAATTGATACACTAATTACGGTACAAAATGAACATTAAAATATACACTAGAATTGCTAAAAAATAGTCAAGCCAAACCAATAATTAATAAGCTTCATGTTCGTTCTCAGGAAATAAAAAAATGAACTGATATTGTTAAAAAATTATATTTACCATATGACAAACGATTAAAAATATTCTTACAACAAGATAATTTTTTAAATAAAGATATTCAACCTGTCACATCCCTAAAACCAAGTGATCGCCCTATCGTGCAAAAATGAAGCTGGGACAGAATTTTACGTTCATGTTACATTAAACAGGCAGATGTGTTACAAGGTCTGTATTATTGATATAGTAATTTTTCTACATCTGAAATTAAACGTAATTACCAATTTTATGAACCAATTACCGTTCATGAGTCATCGTTATCTCCATGCATTCATTCCATTCTAGCTAGTCGTACTGGTATGCTAGACAAAGCAACTGAAATGTATGAAAGAACAGCGCGATTGGATTTAGACAATATCAATAACGATACTAAAGATGGTTTACACATCACTTCTATGTCTGGCTCATGATTGGCTATTGTGCATGGATTCGCCGGATTAATTACCACTCACTATAAATTAGAAATATCACCACAATTACCCAAAAAATGAAATTCTTATTCTTTTAAACTGCATTACCTAAATCATTTATTAAATTTTGAAATTAATAAAAAAGATATTATTGTGTCCAAACAAGACAATAAACTTTTATATATATGAATATATAATAAACGATATAATATGGTAGAAAGTTTGAGAGTGAAAACTTATGTCCAAAAATAAACGTTCTATATTCGATGATACAATCGATGAATTTTTAATAGCAGTAGGTGGGTATGATAATCTAGAGAATGTTTTTAATTGTGCCTCACGTTTAAGATTCAGTGTCAAAGATAAAAAATTAGTAGACATTGAATCTTTAAAAAAAGTTAATTTAGCTAAAGGGTTGCATATCAATGGCGAACAATATCAATTAATATTTGGCCCTGGCACTGTTAATAAAGTCATGGACTATTACAATAAACGACTCACCCCTGTTAAAGGTACTGCCACAGATATTCATGAAATAAAATCAAACTTTTTTGTTAGAAGTAAAAAAGAAATCAAACAAATAGGTTGAAAAGGGTACGCCGTTAATACTTTGCGAAGTGGTGTAAGAGGATTTGCTGCGATTTTTATTCCGCTTATACCATTATTTATTATTGGTGGTTTTTGTTTAGCTACAAAAGCTTTGATTCAACAATTTGATGCAGATGAAGTGAACAATGCTAAAGGTACTGGTTATATGTTTTATTGATTTTTCAACATGATGGGTGGAATGACCTTTAGTGCTTTACCGATTTTTGCTGGATACACATCCAGCAAAAAATGAGGCGGTAATCCCTGATTTGGTGCGCTTATTGGCGCAATTCTAATTTCTCCTGATATTGTTAATTCTTGAAATTCCTCAGGTGTTGGCACTGTCTATATTCAGTTAGGTGGAGATGGCGCTACGGCACAGCAATGTTTGTCAGCTTATAGTAATGGACTGGGCAAAGATGCTTTGTGAAATATTTATGGCGCTAGTGCTTTACATCAACCCCAAGTTTATTTTAATAATGCCGATGAATTGTGAAATGCAATACAAAATTTAAACAATAACTCTTCAATAGAAGATTGAGCCAAAGTAATGAACCTAACTTCTTCTGTAGATAATAAATTATTTATGGATCATGCTAGAATAGTGTTTGATAATTACAAATATATTGCCGGTTCTAGTGGTGATGTTGCAATTGTATATTGTTTATTCCCAAATGCAGGTTTTTTCAAAATGGCATTGGTGGGATACCAAGCTCAAGTATTCGCCATTTTATTAATTAATGCTGTTGCTGTTAATATTGAAAAAGCCTTGAAGAAAATTATTCCTGATTCAATTTCTTTAGTTATTATCCCTTTCGTTACTGTCACTATCGCCGTCTTCTTAGCCTTCTTAATAATTGCTCCAATTGGTAGAGCTATTAGTGATGGTGTTGCTCTAGGCTTCACTGGGTTGTTCAAATATTCTAATTTCCCAGGATTTGGTATTGGAGGAGCAATTATTGCTTTCTTATATTCACCACTTGTTATGACTGGATTACATCAAGGATTGTTGCCCATTAAAGCGGTGATCATGGCTCAATATGGTTTAGATTACACCACTCCTATAGAAATATGTGCCAACACTGCTCAAGGCGTTTGTGCTTTAACTATGTTATTGTTTATTAAACGAAAAAAAGAAACTAAAAAATTAACATCTCAAGTTTTGTCTGGCGGCATTAGTGGTATTATGGGTATCACTGAACCAGCTATTTTTGGAGTGAATTTACAAGTTAAACATGCTTTCTTAGCTAGTTGTTGTGCTGCTGCAATTGGCGGATATTGAGTAGGCATGACACAAACATTAGCTAATACAATTAGTATTTCTTCATGGATTGGTCTTGTCGGTTTCAACGTTTCTCCAACAACTAATATTATTAACTGATGAAATTCTTTACCTTCATACTTCCATCCGCTATTTGTTAATTATGAAAATGGTGTAGCAGTAGGCGGTATGTCACCAATCGGTAGTGAAGCTATTGCAATGTCAATTTCGATTCTATTCTCATTTATATTTGTTAATATATTCTCAAGTACTAAATGGGGTAAACGTAATATTTATGATTTCACTCAAGTAAAAGAGCAAACATCTTATGCAAAAAGATTGGATAAAATTTTTCATAAAAAACATTATGATCCATCTTTAAATGTAAAATCAAAACCTATTAATAAAACGACTTAAATCTCTATTCCTTTTTTAAATTGTGAATTGTAAAGTTTTGCATAAAAGCCTTTACGTTTAATCAATTCATCGTGCTTGCCTTGTTCGATAATTTCACCATGATTAATAACAAGAATATTATCAGCATTTTTAATTGTTGATAAACGATGAGCAATGACAAAAGAGGTACGATTTTTTACTAATTCGTCCATAGCTTTTTGAATTTCCATTTCAGTTTTAGTATCGATAGATGATGTTGCTTCATCAAGAATAACAATTTTAGAGTTTGATAAAAAAGCCCTAGCAATAGCTAATAATTGTCTTTGCCCTTGAGATAAATTACTACCATTGTCTTCTAAAACCGTATCATACCCTTTAGGTAATTGCATAATGAAATTATGAGCCCTAGCAGTTTTAGCTGCTTGAATTATTTCTTTTTTGGTAGCGCTCAATCTACCATAATGAATATTTTCTAAAATTGTCGTGCTAAATAAGTATGTATCTTGTAACACCATTGTAATATTCTTGCGTAAACTTTCACGTTTAATTTTTTTAATAGATATACCATCAATTTTTAGGTCACCTTTAGTGATATCATAAAATTTAGTAATTAAATTAACAATAGTAGTTTTACCTGCGCCTGTTGGGCCCACTAAAGCCACAATTTGTTGTGGTTTTACATAAAAATTGATATCTTTTAAAACTGGTTTGTTAGGGACATAACTAAAATCCAAATGTTCAGCTTCTACTAATCCATAAATCTCTTTTAAATCTTGTGCATCATCATTATCTTTTTCAATAGGTTCCTTTAACACTTCTAACACTCTTTCTGCTGAAGCTAAAGCTAAAAATATCGAACCTAAGGCAGCAATCATTTGATTAATCGGATTATTTAGATTTCTTGCACATAATGTAAAAATAATTAATAACGATGTTTTCTGGATAGCACTAATTGTTTCTGGCGGAATTTGATATTGCGGATTATAAATCCATGATGGCGGATCAAAATGAATTAAACCTCAATTCACATTTATCCAACCAGAATTTTGTGCTCCGCCTTTAAACATGCCAAAAGCGCCGATAGCCGCCAGTATTACAAATGACATATTATTCATGAAAATGTTAATTGGCATTAACATATTAGTGGTGGCTTGCGCCACAACAGAATTCTTGGTTAAATCCTTATTTAATTTGGCAAAATCAATTTCTGTTTTTTCTTTCATTTGAAACAATGAAATAATTTTTAAACCAGAAATATTTTCCTCGATGAAGCCATTTAATACACCTAAACTATTTTGTTGTTTACCAAAAAAAGGTTGCACTTTTTTCATAATTAAGATATTTAAAACTAAAAATAATGGAATCAAAACAATTGCAAATAATGATAATACAGGATTAATAAAAAACATTAATATGAGCATCGTAACTATCATAAATATTCAATAAAAAATATTCCCTAAATATTGTGATAATGCTTGTCCAATATTATCCACATCATTAATAGTTCTTGACATGATATCGCCTGATGGTGTACGATCAAAATAGCTAATGGGCAAAGAATTCAATTTATTGAATACAGCATCTCTTAGTGAATAGCTACCGCCTTCAGATAGTTTCAATAATAGATATGATTCTATTCAATTAAACCCATTGGATACTAAATATACAGACAATAATCCTACACACAATCAAATAAACGATACTAATCCAAAAATATTTCAATCCAACGTTACTGGTAATGGAATAGGAGGGTTAGGTAAATGAGACTCTGTAATGACAGCAGATGGAATAATATATTTGGAATAAATAAAACCATTAAGCAAGATAGCCGATGTTGCTGCAACACCACCGATTAATGATAATATAACCGCAACAATAAATAATTTTTTATAGTTACGATAATAAAAAGTCAATTCACGAATTGTCTTTTTTAAATTCGTAGGTTTATTTGTTAATTTACCAACGCCACGTGGTCCAAATGATGCCATATTATTTCAATCCTCCTGTTCCCAATTGTGATTCAACAATCTGACGATACGCTGAGCTACTACGTACTAATTCTTGGTGGTTACCAGTAGCTAAAATTTTGCCATTTTCTAAAATAATTATTTTATCTGCATTTTTTACCGAAGAAACACGTTGACTAATAATAAGTTTAGTAGCATCACCATAATTTTTTTGTAAGTTTTCTTGTACTTTTGCTTCGGTTAATAAATCTAGAGCGCTAGTAGTATCATCTAAAATTAATATTTTCGGTTTTTTAATTAAAGTTCTTGACAAAGAAATTCTTTGTTTTTGTCCGCCGGAAAAATTACGTCCTCTTTGTTCTACGACACTATCGAATTTTTTCGGTAATTTACTAATAAAATCTCAGCTACAAGCATCCATAGATGTCTGTTTCATTTCTTCATAAGAAGCATCACTTTTACCAAATTTGAGATTGCTCTCAATGGTGCCGGAAAATAATAGTGCCTCTTGAAAAACTATACCAATATTTTTATTAATTTCATCACGTGACATGTCTCTAACGTCAATACCACCAATTTTAATCGAACCAGAATCCACATCATAAAATCTTGGTATTAAGTTAACAATAGTAGATTTGCCACTACCTGTGCCACCAATAATGCCTAGCGTTTTACCAGATTCTATTTTAAAATTAACGTCATTTAAAACATAGCCTTTAGCTTTTTTATTAAATTTAAATTTAACTTGATCAAATTGTACTGAATAGTCATGCGATAGTTGAGTTGTTTCTTTTTTATCAACAATCGATGGTTCGGTATCAATAACAGCATTGATACGTTTAATAGATGCCATGGTTCTTGTAGTATTGACAATTACAAAAACTGCAATCATTGAAGAAAACAATACGATGGCAATTAATTGTGTAAATGCATAAATACCTGCATTAATTGGAGTGTGAGCTCCATTCACAAATATAATGCCAGCAATCATTAAAATAATTACGATGGTTGCATTCAATAAAAATTGAATAACACTCATAATGGGTAACATTAGGGCTTGACCACGAATGTTGTATTTTTTAAGTTTGGCATTTTGTTGCTGATATCTCCGGTTTTGATCAGAATGGATATGAAAAGCTTTGATAACTCTTGCCCCTAAAATATTTTCACGCATTACTTTATTGGTGGCATCTAATTTATTTTGTGCCTTTACAAAAATATGTAAAACTTTCAAGCCAATTAAAGTAATAACAGTTAACATCAAAATAACAATTGCTATCGTAACACAACCATAGGTTACATTACCCATTGGTGGTGTAAAAGCATTCACTAAACTAATAGTAATTGTTATTGGCGCCCTAAATAACATTGTAAAGATCATTTGTAAATTAATTTGGTGTCTTTGAACATCATTAGATAACCTAGTAATCAGTGAAGCTGTAGAAAATTTATCTACTTCATTAAATGAATACGACATTACCTTATTGTACATTGCTTCTCTTGTATTCATTGCCGCATACAATGCAGCAGCTGAACCTAAAAAGGAACCTAATAAACCGACGATTAAAGATGCTCCGGCGTAACAAGCCATCATGATAACGGCAGGTCAAAAGCTTCAATATGTATTGCCATCTGAGATTCATTGCCAGCCGTTGTTATCACCTCATCATTTGTTTTGAGATAAAGAGGTAATTGCATCATTTAAAAAAGTTGGTTGTGTAGCATCAAAATAAGCTGCACCAACAATACAAGCTATACCAATAATTGTTAGTACTAGTGCTTTTCCTTTAATATAACGTGCTAATTTAAACATTTTAATTTCGTTTTTATTGTGTGAATCAATTGCAATTATTAAGAGAAAAAATCTCTTTTAAAATTGATGCACTTGACAAAGCATTATATAATTAAATGTTTTGTTCATAAACAAATCCATTATTCTATAATGCTTCATAAAATATAAAAATATGAGCATTATCCAAACGTTAAAAGAAAAATTAATTCAAAGTACGACTAAACCTAGAATTGTGTACGCTGAAGGTTGAAATTCTAATATCCAGTCTGCTGCTTTAGAAGTAAATAACAATAATACAATTAAACCAATTTTAATTTTTCATACAAAAAGCGAAATTCCTAATGGTTTTAATTTACCATATATCGTTATAGACAAAACTGATTTAACTAAATATAGTAATTTATTATTTGAATTACGAAAAAATAAAGGTGTGACTTTGGAACAAGCACAACAATTAGTAAAACAACCTAATTATTTAGCAACACTTATGGTTAAAGCCAATGATGCTGACGGTGAAATTTGTGGTATTGAATATACAACCAAAGACACTTTAAAACCAGCCTTGCAAATTATTAAAACAACTCCTTCAGCTAAATTAGTCACAAGTGCTTTCATTATGGAAAAAGGCGATGAATTGTATGTGTTTGGTGATTGTGCTATTAATATTTATCCAACTTCAGAAGAGTTAGCTAACATCGCTAAAATGATTGCATTATTTGCCAATGAAACAGCTAGTATTAGTGATGTTCGAGTAGCGATGTTAAGTTATTCTACCGTTGGTAGTGGTGCTGGTGAATCAGTAGATAAAGTTAAGACGGCATATGAATTAATTAAAAATGATACAGAATTAAAAAATAAAAGTATTCAAGTTTTTGGTGAAATGCAATTTGATGCAGCATTCGTTCCTGAAATAATGCACAAAAAAGCTAAAGGCATAAGTTGAACAAATACTGCTAACACTTTCATTTTCCCTAATATTGATGCCGGCAACATCGGATATAAAATAGCACAACGAATGGGTCGATACAATGCCATTGGACCAACTTTGATTGGATTAGCCTTACCAGTTAACGATTTAAGCCGTGGTGCTAGCAAAGACGATGTAGTTGGGCTTTCATATATTACTGGTAACCAAGCATTAAATATTAAAAGATAATTATTTTTTAAGTCTTTTAGCTAAATTTAAAATGTAATCCAATATCTCGGTATGAATATCTGGATCTTTTAAGGCGAAATCAATGCTAGCTTTTACCAACCCACTCTTAGAACCGATGTCAAAGCGTGTCCCCTCATAATCTAGTGCATAAACTTTTTGCTCAGATAATAAACTTATAAGAGCATCTGTTAATTGAATTTCTCCGCCTACACCAATTTTGTGCATTGCCAAATATTTAAATATTTCTGGTGTTAAAATATAACGCCCAGTTATAGCCAAATTACTAGGAGCTGAATTTGTCACAGGTTTTTCCACCATGCTTTTAATCTCGCATAACTTATTTTTTGTATTTATGTATTTTTTAGGTTCAATGATACCGTATTGATGTACATCTTTACGAGCCACTTCTTTAACCCCAACAACTGATGAATGATATTTGTCATAAACATTCATCAGTTGTTTGATACTAGGCAATGTATTTCCATTATTTTTTAAAACAATGTCATCACCTAAAAGTACTGCAAAAGGTTGTTTTTTAGTAAATGAGCGAGCTAAATATACGGCATGCCCCAATCCACGCGGTGATAATTGAGATTTAAAGCGAATTTTTACTCCTGTACCAATCTTTCTAATTTTTTCACATAATTCATGCTTTTTCTTTCTAATTAGTGTTTTTTCTAAACGCTTATTTCTACCATAAAAATGTCTAATACTATATTTAGTGTATGAGACAATAATTAAAATATCTGTAATGCCACTTTGAGCCGCTTCTTGCACAATCAAATCAATTGTAGGCGTGTCTAAAATAGGAATCATTTCTTTAGGAATAGATTTAGTAGCGGGCAAAAAACGAGAGCCTAAGCCTGCGGCTGGAATAACTGCTTTAGTAATTTTAATAGAATTCATAGCAATGAAATATTTTAAACGTAATTTCTATTAAGTATAGTAAAGTTTTATAATGTTTGCGTGCCTAAAACAATTACCTCTCGAGATATTGATACTCAAAGTGAAAAAACTTTTTTTTCGAAACGCAATACAATTATTATTATTGTTGCTTTCCTTTTATCAATATCATTAATTGTCGTAACTTTACTTTATATTTTAGATATTAAATGAAACATTTTATTTAGTCAATTAAGTAACGGCCTTTCACATCAATTGGGCTGATTGTGGTTTACTTTATTATTTTTATTTATCCCTTGAACTTTTTTTTGTAGAACTATTACTATTACAATTAAATTAAAACAAATGGGGTGCCACATTAGTTTTTGAGATAAATTAATGTACACTACTACCGTTTCATTTTTAAGTGCTGTAACTCCAGCTAATTTTATTAGTGATCCGTATACTATATTCTGATTAAAAACTCACGGTATTAGTACATCTAAAGCTTCTGCTTTAACAACTTGTAATGCTTTGTTATGAGAAGTTGCGCAATTATTAATAACTATGCCATCACTTATTTGAATAATTTGCCAATGAAACGATATTTTTGGCAGTCAAGCTATTGATCCTAGCGGAGGATTAATAGTATTTATTTTAATGATAATAGGTATGATTATAGATTTTATGGGTTTGACAGTAATGCTCATAACAGGATTTTCTAGAAAATTACATTATTTGTTGTCACGTATATTCAATCGCATTAAACAATTTTTAAGAATGTCCTATCATACTAAAGAACAAACCTATCAAACTTATGTTGTGCATGCAAAATTCCAAAGAGAATTTTTACTAATTCTGAAATTATGAAATACGAGTATTATTACTTTATTAATAGTGGGAATAAATGAATTTTATTTATATGTCACAATTTTTTTAGCATTGCAGTATATGGCAGGATTGGATAGTAGTTATTTCAAATTAGATTTTGTTAAAATCTTTAACATCGCTAACGTCACAACCACTGCCAACCGTTTTGTGCCACTACCAGGTGGCGAATTATCTATTGAATGAATTATGAAAGAATTTATGTTCACCAAAATAGGTGGTATCACCCCACAAGTAACTAAAGACCCTAATGATTCCACTGCATCACTTATAAATAACTCTATTATGGTTTGAAGATGTTGATCTAGTTATTTTCCAGCTACTATCGGTATTTTTGGTTTTGGATCGTTAACATTCACTCAAATCAAACGTTATAAGTTAAAACGTAATAAAAAATAAGTTTTTAAATTATTTTAATGCCAAATCAAACTCAATCTTTAATGTAATCTAATAATAACAAATCATTATTTGATACATGCCCCACTAAATTAGCATTATTACCTTTTAAAGCAAAGGTACTATCAGTGATGATTCACAATTCACCTTGATAATGTGAATCATTTTTATTTAAAATGATTACATCACCTTGTTTAAATTTATTTTTGACATTAGATGGCTTGATATCTACTTTAAATAAATTTCTGGATGATGTAGAACGAATAAACCTATATGTCAAATCTCCACGTCTAAAATGTTCTGTATGTAATAAAATTTTTTGTTCAACTTCAGATATATTTTTTACGGTTTTCACATCGAGTGTGATTTTTTCAAAATTAATTAAACTTAAAGCTTCTAACTCAGAATTAGAAGCTGGATAGTTACTAATAATAACTGTCGCCACTTTATCATTAGCCAAAATTTGTTTAGCTTGTGTTGCTATAGGTAAAAAACGATGTGTTTCAATTGTTGGTAGAGAATCAATTTTTCTTAATTGTTGCCCATATAAAGCTGTTTGACTTGTAACAAAAGCACCAATGTTTAATCCTAATTTATAAAATTTGTCATTGCATTCATTAAAGAAAGTAATGTTCAAGCCAGTACTATGTTTAGGATAAAAATTGTGCATTACACTAATACGTTCCCGTACTGGTTTAAAGTCTAAAATGTTATCAATAAAATGAGAATTATAAGAAGCATTAATTTGAATATCAACACCATAATGAGTAATCTTCGCTACTTGTTCAGCCAAAAGCGGAGTGTCTAACCTTATACAATCAATACCTAATTTTCTAATTTTTGTAAAGTATCTGTCATCGTTAAAGGCTTTAACCACTTCTGGTCCAATATCAGCGATAATGTAGAAATCTAATTTTTTAGCATATGCTAACACTTCTTTGTATTTTTTAACATTCTCATTGAACTGTGAGCCTCCTAAATAAAAAAGAGAGGTAAATAGTTTTGTATAACCGTATTCATGTGCTTTTTTAATGTAGGCGCATGCATCAGGTACAGTTGTGTGAATAGGATATACACTAATACCAATTTCTTTTTTAAACATATTAATCCCCTCTATAAGGTATTTAATTTATATTAGAATGAAGAGAAATATCACCAAATTTTATTAGCAACGACTGTAAGACCAAAGTTCTTGCCAGAACAAATTTAGATAGATGAAAATATTCATAAAAAACTTAGCGTCAAGTTTATTTCAAAATTTTATTTAACCTATCCTCATAACATTCGTGTTTAACGTTCGTGGGGATCAAATTCTAACTTAAGTTCAAAGAATGGGTGCGAACTTTCTAATTACAAATTATCAAAAATTTAATAATTTAAAATTTGTGGTGTATTTAATTCTAAAGATTTAGGTACATCTATAATTCTCTGATTACTAGAACCACGATATTTTAATTGTGAGTTTGCTAATTCTTCTGTATATTTACCATCAATTAATACATCAATATTTGCAAGTATTTGTTTAATATATATATTTGTTTTAGACAATGTCATCAATTCCTCATATGTATAGCCCGTATACGCTCAAATATTGATATCGTGTTTTTTCAATGATATTGCTAATTGTGCAAAGGCTTCTGGTTGTTGAAATGGATCTCCGCCCGAAAAAGTTACTCCATTTAAATATTTTTCTTTTAATACTTGTTGTACCAAATCATCAATATAAAATTCTTTACCACCAGTAAATGATCACGTTTCTGGATTGAAACAATTTTTACAATGATGGCTACAACCTTGTGAAAAGAAAACTTTGCGCAATCCATACCCATTTACTGTGCTCTGTTGAGCAATCCCTGATAAACGTATTCTCTCCATTTACTTCGTAGTTTATACAGTTTCGTGAGATCTTTCTTGGTTAGCTTTAGCAGCACAATCACGACAATAACGAATATGAAAATTCATACCAATATAATTAATATTAGTATTTTCATAAGCTCATCTTACAATATTTTCAATCATTTCTCCAGTCGGGTATGAATCAAATTCTACATAAGAGATATGCCCACCATTACATAATTTATGATAAGGTGCCTCAATTTCTAACTTTTCAGCAAAAGAAAGTGGGTGATCTACTGGTACATGATAACTATTGGTGTAAAACCCTTTAGAAATAATCCATGGTAAATTACCAAAGCGCACTTTATCTTGTTTAGTGAATTTACCAGATAATCCTTCAGCTGGTGTTGCATAACAACTAAAATTCATTTTATATTTAGCTTTATATTCATCACACTTATCTCTTAGGTGTCCAATAATCTTAAGTCCCAGTTCACGCGCTTCTTCAGACTCACCATGATGTTTACCTAATAAAGACTTTAAAGTTTCTGCTAACCCTATGAAGCCTATCCCTCAAGAACCATTTTTCATAATTGGTCCAATTGAATCTTCTAGTGATAGATTTTCTGAACCCTTCATAAGGCGTTGTCCAGCTACGAATGGTAAATCCTTTACCTTTAATTTTTTTAATACATCATGACGATGTAGTAATTGATCTTTAGCTAATTCAATTTTTTCATCAAATAATTCCCAGAATTTTTGTAAATCGCCATTAGCCATAATAGCAATTCGTGGTAAATTAATGGTAGCTGGTGCATTATTACCTCTTCCTTCTACCCCTGGTTCACCATTGACATTAGACATAATGTAAGTTCGGCATCCCATAGTAGCAGGCATATATCCTTTGTCATAATATTCTTTATTAAAATCTGCATCAATGTTCATAAAGGTAGGGTTCATCCTCTGACTAGCCACATGACAAGCAATTTGAAATAAGTAATAATATGGATCTTTAGGATCACGATTAATACCTTTTTTAACTCTGAATATAATATTAGGAAAAATTGGTTGTTCGCCTTGCCCCATACCCTTAAGGTATTGTTCTAAAAAAGATTGACAGATCATAGCCGCTTCTGGAGAGTCTGGAATACCAATGTTAATAGAAGAAAATGGTACTTGACTACCAGCTCGAGAATGCATTGTATTTAAGTTGTAAACCACAGCTTGCATTGCTTGATTAACCTTTTTAATTAATTCATGAACAATCTTTTTTTCTAAATCTTTTTCAGGTATTCCCAAATCTTTAAATTTTCGTTCAATCTCTATTCTAGATAATTTGACAAAAGGAGCTAAATCATTATCAAAGTTTGGATGAGACTGACCCCCAAACATATCATTTTGTGTTGCTTGTAAAATAATACAAAGTAATTCAGCGGCAACTTCGATATGTTTTGGTGGATTAATAGTACCATATCCTGTATTAAAACCTTCAGTTAACATTTTTTTGGTAGGAATGTGCAAACAATTAACAGTTAAGTTATAACTATCAAGATCATGAATATAAACATCACCTAATTCATGAGCTTTAGCCATATGTTCTGGTAATACAGATAGCAAGACATGCCATTTATTAGCTTCTGATGCGATTCTTAGTAATTTTGCTGAAAAGTTATTACCTACATTAGCATTATCTCGATCTGTTTCAATACCAATTTTACTAATTACTTTCATTAAATCAGTTCGGCGTTCTCTTTGATGAGTTCGTTCACGACGATAAAGATTGTAATCTTTAGCTAACTTATGATGCCCTTTTTCATTTAATGCTTGAACAACAATATCTTGAATTTCTTCAACTTCAAATCCTTCTTTATCAGCTTTATCTAATAATTCAATTACATAATCTTTAACAAGTTTAATATCACTAGCTTTAATATCACTAGCCGTTCCTTCAGCAGCCTTATTTAAAGCATCACTTATCTTAGAGTCGTGAAAACGAATTTTACGACCATCACGTTTAATAACAAATTTCATGGCAATACTACTCCTAATGGTTCGATTAGGAGTAGTATATATCAAAAAACAGATTTAAATGCGATGGAGACTCGTTTTATATTAGCAAAGTTATATGTTGTATGAACGTTTTACTATTTATTTTTAATATACAATCACTATTAGTATGAAAAAGAGTAAATTGTATTATGTTTTTCATGGCTGCCGTCCGATTGTAAGACCGAAGTTAGAACGTATTGACTTTTTTTTATTAGATACCTTCATAATTTTTAATTTAATCCATCAATTTATTTTTACTCCATTCCCTTTTGAATGACAAGTTACTTTTAATCCATATTCATATATTTGCTATAATTTTGGAATATGCAAAAATTAAAAATTAGACAAGAGGATGGGAAATTTAAAAAATGATTTAGATATACCGTCACTTGATCTTCTGTTTTGGTGATTTTAAGCGTAGGTATAGCTGGTATTTGTATTAGTGGAGCGCACCCTTATTCCGATATTGTTTCGTCAAAATTAATAAGTAAAATTTACAATCAAGCTACACCAGATGAAATTATCATTTCAAAAGCAACTCCCTCTGAAGAATTGGCGAAGGAAAATATAGAATTTCAAATTAAAAATTATAGTGGCGCTAAAAATGAAACCTATATTGATGAAACATGATTTGCCCCATACATTATTGAACCCATCACTCATCCTTATATTGGCAGTGTAGCTTGATTTGTCATTACCGATGAGGAAGATATAACAAAATATGAACAATATTTTTATATTGATAAATATGATGGAACATTAAATGTTCTCCCTAGTATTAGTGAGGGCGCTACTGTGGGCGATGTTTTCTATTTATACATATTCGTAAATGTAATATTTGATGCAAATACTACTTACAATTTTGGGGATAGGTTTTTAGAATCCGATCCACTAAAAGTAGTTATTGGTGAATAAAATTATGACAAAGCACTTAAATTTTGGAGAAGTTCTTCCTAAGAAACAAAGTAGCGGTAAATTTAAAGAAATTATCGCTAAGCTATCACGAGGATTAATGCTACCTATTGCGATGTTACCAATCGCTGGGTTAGCTTTAGGCATTGGAGCTACAATTAATTCACAAGCGGCAACAATTTCTGGTCAAACAATTGGTAGTGTGTTAATGTTGACAGGCAATATAATTTTTGCTATCTTACCTTTATTATTTGCAATTGCGGTTTCCATTACCTTTACAAAAGACTCGGGTACGGCAGCTTTATCATCCGTTGTAGGTTATTTTGTTTTTTTATTATTGCAAACAGCCTTAATTATCCATCCAAAGGGTAATGACCCAAATTATCACTTCCTATGATACAACTTTACTCCTGAACGTTTTAGCGCCATATTTATTGAAAATTTTGGAGTCGAGACATTATCCACTTCAGTATTTGGTGGTATTTTAGTTGGGGTTGTGGTTGCTTGGTTATACAATAAATTTAAAAATATCCAATTACACTACATCATCGGTTTCTTTAGTGGTGTGCGTTTTATTCCAATTGTTACCTTTGGAACCATGATTGTATTTAGTATGCTATTTGCAATAGTATGACCATTAATAGGACAAGGTTTATTTTATTTAGGTGAAGGTTTACAATATGGCGGCCAATACGGTGGGGTTAATTCATTGATCTATGGAATTGTCAACCGGGCTTTAGTGCCATTTGGTATGCACCATGTAGTTAACACGATGTTATGATTCACTAATATTGGTGGCCAATTTGATACTAGTGTTCATATCTGGAGCAATGGCCATGACTATGGTGCAGCGTACTTAATTGCTGGAGACACAACTCCTAGTAAAATAACTGGCGACATTAACATGCAAGTTTATTTTACTAGACTAATTGGTGCACATACTTCATTGATAGATAGTACTAAGGGCACGATTACGATTCAAAATATTATGGATTCGGCAAAACAAACTAATAATCCAATTGCCCCGGGACAATATACCAATTTTGCTTATGTGTTTGGTTTGTTTGGTCTGTCAGGATCAGCCCTAGGTATGTTGTTTGCCGCCCCTAAAGGTGATGGACGTAAACAAGCTGCTGCCATTGTTATTCCAGGAGCGATTGTTAGTAGCTTAACAGGTGTATCAGAAGCTATTGAATTTACTTTCTTATTTTTAGCACCTTGATTATTCTGAGGATTCCATGCATTACTAGCAGGAATTGGTGGCATGATTACAACAACGTTAATTTATTATGCTCCCGGTATAGCCCCACATGTTACCTTCTCATTTGCTCAAGGAGCATTAGATTTCGTTATTTATGGCGTTATCCCAGATGTTCGTGGTGGTGGTACTCATTGTTGGATGTTGTTGTTGATGTCTATCATGTATTTCCCGATTTATTTTGGTATTTTCTATTGGGCAATTCGCAAGTGAAATTTACAAACACCAGGACGTGGTGGCACTAAATTATTCACTAAAGCTGATTGAGTTAAAGAAAAAGCACAAAAGAATGCTCCCGCTAATAAAGCCTTAGCTTTACGTGAAAAATCTAAAGAAGTAATTACTGCCTATGGTGGCAAAAATAACATTCTTAACATTGATGCTTGTATTACTAAATTAAGAATTCAAGTTAAAGATAAAAAGATTGTGAATGAGAAGAAATTAAAAGAACTGGGAGCATTAGGTGTGACCCATCCATCCCCACAATCAGTCTATGCAGTCTTTGGCAGTGAAGCTGATTTAATTAAAAATCAGATGAAAGATATTATTGCTAAAGGCGAAAGTGAAGAAATCGACGGACAAACTCAACATATTAAGCATTAATTAAAACAAAGGAAAATATGAAACAAAAAACTTATCCATATAAAGTGTTCGTTTGTAAAGATGAAAAAGCTACAGCTCAAGCATGTGCTAAAGCGTTAATAAAAATTGTAAAACAAAAACCTAGCGCTTGCTTAGGGTTAGCAACAGGTGGTACCTGTATCCCCGTATATGAACAAATGGTAAAAGACTATCAAACTAACCATACTAATTACCATAAAATTAAAACTTTTAATTTAGATGAATATATTAATCTAAATCCTTTATATGTTCATGAAGGATATCGTGCTTACATGAACTTTCGTTTATTTTCGCAAATTAATGTGCAAATGAAAAATACCCATTTCCCCCATTATAAGCAACCAAGCGCTTATGAAACATTAATTAAAAAAAGTGGTGGATTGGATGTACAAATTATTAGCTTGGGTCATAATGGACATATTGCTTACAATGAACCGGGTTCATCTTTAAATAGCATTACCCGGATTATTACCTTAACACCAAGTACCATTAAAGCTAATTCACGTTTTTTTGAAAATAATCAAAAAATGGTACCTAGGAAAGCAGTATCTATGGGTATTAAAAGTATTTTAGCTGCTCGTAAAGTAATTGTCATTATTACTGGAACGGGTAAAGCTGAAGCATTCAAACACATTCTTAAAAATAAATATGATCCCCAATGGCCTTGTTCGTCTGTAATATTCCATAAAAATGTGGAAATTTATGTTGACGATAAAACTGCTAAAGCAGCAAAATATAAGTAGTGTAATTTGTAATTTAAAAGGGGGAATGCCATAGATACCGTAGTCGATTTTGTCATAATTTTACCTTTTAAATTACAGTTATATGCTGTATGAATGTTTTACTATTCGTTATAATAACCATCATTAAGTATGAAAAAGAGTAAATTGTATTATATTTTTCATGGCAGTTTGTTAGGTTCTGTAGCTATTTCTCCATTTTTGTTCTCATCTTGTAATGGAGAGCAAACAAAATCATTATCTCACATTAGAGATTTAGATTCCTTTGAAGGATTATTAATAAATGATTCAGCCACCGATAGCTGAATGAATACCGCTAAATCTGATTTAACTGGTTCTTACAATGTTTCTTATACTGACCCTAAAATGTTAAGTGATGTAAATATATATAGCACTATTGACACTTATTTTTACCTTGCCGCTGTTGGATTTTACCAAGATATAAAGGAAATTACAGAGATACCTTTTATTGAATACGACATAACTGGTTTTTCTAATATTTCCATTGCTGTAAGTAAAAGAGATAATAGAATTAAGGTTGAATCTACAGCTAATATTTCAGTGGCAGATAGCGAACGTTTAGGCATTATTAAGATACAGTCTAATGGTTTTCAACCTTTAGCGGCTGCTGGTAAATGTGTACAAGTAGGTTCTTCTAACGATCTTTATTACCTAAATGGCATTATGTTTGGAAACGCGGAATCCAAAGAAGCAGATGATTTTCGTTGATATCTTCAGATACCTAATGTACTAAATCCCGACGAAGATGTTAGCTTCGCTATAAATGCCGGTTCATTTGATTGTTCTGGATATAAATTAGGAGACAGCTCAACCGATGTTGACATTCTATCTAAAATTTATCCTAAAGTTACACAATGACCAGAACACACATAATCACTTATACTAACGAACAATATTGTAACGATTCATTAATTCAGAAATAGACATACCATTCATAAAATCAATTAAAGCTTCGGTAGCTTTGTCTATAGTGCGATTAATAATTGGTTTTTCAGTATTTGTAAAAGTACCTAATACATAATCTGCTAAATTTATTTTTTTATTAGTAGGACGACCAATACCTATTTTAATCCGTGGAAAATCGGTAGTGTTTAATTTATTAATAATGTCCTTTATGCCATTTTGTCCGCCAGAGCTACCGTTATTGCGTATACGTATTGTGCCAACATTATTGTCAGCATCATCTGAAATAATTAAAATATTATGTGGTTCAATTTGATAATATTGAGCTATTTGGGATACAAAATCACCAGATAAATTCATATATGTGTAGGGTTTAGCAATAATAAATTGATTTTGCTCTACTTGAACTTTAATAAATTTACCATTAAATTTTTCATTAGTGAGTTCTATAGATAGTGCTTTGCATAATTTGTCAATAACCATAAATCCAACATTATGTCTACTTTTATGATATTGTTCAGGGTAGTTGCCTAACCCCACTATTAAATAAACACTCATTCTATGAATACCATTTAGTCCGTAAATTACGATATTTATTTCTTAAACCTGCTGAACGATCATAAGGCATTTCTTTTTTTACATAACCATGATCTAAAAAAATTAGGTAATCAGTATATTTTTCAATTTCATCTAAATTATGTGTTATCAAAAAGAATGTTGTTTCTGGATGCTCGTGATGGTATTTTTGAATAAAATTTCAAAATAAATCACGTGTTTCTGGGTCTAAATTATCAGTTGGTTCATCAGCTATTATTAATTTGGGGTTACTTAGAAATGCTTGAATAATAGAAATAATTTTATTTTGACCAGAAGATAATTTATTCATTCTAATATTTAAACGATCAGTGTGCATTTGAAAAAATTTCAATAATTGGTTAGCTTTCCTATCTACTTCTTCGGCAGATAAATGATGAAAAGCACCAACTATCCTTAAAAAATCTCGTGCAGTAATTTTTTCATTATTACCTTTTTCAGGAATGTAACCCACTTCTGCTCGGCTTAAAATATTGAGTCCATCTATCCCATTAATCACAATTCGTCCAGACTTAATAGGACGTAAACCTAGGCATGATTTAACGGTAGTTGTTTTACCTGCGCCGTTATGCCCTATGAAAGCACATATCGTCCCAGTAGGAACCTTAAAACTAACATCATACAATAAGCGCGCTTTGGGAACGCCAAAAAAATTATTAGCATAGGCGTTTAGCTTATCTACTATGAGCGCATATTTAGGTGCAATGTTTTTATTAACTATCATAATTTTAAGACTCTATTTCTTGTTTCATAAAAACATAGCTACCTACGGATATTCCAATAATGGTTAATGGAGTAAAAATAATAATAGGCAATAACAATCATCAAAATCTAGCAATCTTCCCTAAAGGATCATCATTATCGCTTAATTTGGTTTGCAACATTGGATAAATTATTATGTAGATTAAAACTAATGAAAAACAAGCAATTAATCAAATACCACCTTTAGTTTGGTAGCGTCAAACTGTAGTGATGCAAGAAGCGAAAATTAAAATAATTAAATAGCTCCCAAAAATAGAAAAAGGATTTGCTTCTCGCGTAAAAATGTTTATTTTTCAAGTTATACCTTCGCTGATAGCTACACCAAATAAAATGAAAAGCGAAACTAATGCAATGCATATAGATATTGTTAAAGATGATAAACATTTACCTATCAAAAATGTTGAACGTTTTAAAGGCTTTGATAAAAAATAAATTTGTTCATTAGGTATTGCATTGGTTTCGCCAATTAGTGCCCCGACTAATGCGAATGTCACTCAGCTACCTTGCATAGTAATTACAACTCAATATGGTTTTTCATAATATGAATCTATTGGTTGCCCATAGGAAGTAACGATGGGCAATAAAATAAAAGAAATTAAGCACACCAAAATAGAAACAATTAAAGCAATATATGGTAATGGTGTCTTCAACATTTTTTTAATAGATTCTTTATATACAATGCCTAAATTTAAACAAAATTTTGTATTTATTTTAGTTCGAGGTATATTGTTGTTTTGTGATGTCATGAATTTATTAAGTAATTATATTATTGTGGATTATTTTGCCAATTATTGTTAATAAATGTTAAGATATCTGCTGGGTACATAAAGCAAGTATTGTAATCCGCATTTGTATATTGTTCATCCACTTCAAATACACTATTTAACCCTATACCAAATCTATCAAATGGTGAATTATTAGGATCGCTTGGGTATGTTAAATTTATACTTGTTCGTGTGTGGACATTATCATCAAAATTAAAATATGCATCAGAAGCAAAATTACTTCCGTAATATTTGTTTGCAGGGTTCATTCCATAACCACCCTCGGCTGATTGTTGAACTACTTTTCATCAATCAATATCCCTAGTATTATCATTAGAAATGGTGGCTTTAATTGAACTTCACCCTCCATTTGGAACGATGCTATCTTTTCAATTTTGAAAAGTAGTTAATCTATTCTGAATATAGTTATCTGCGGGTATTTCTTTATAATTGGCTTCATCAGCCCAATCATCAAAAAGAAAGCGTTGAGCAAAATTTGATTTATCACCTGGCGACACTTTATTAACAAAAGCTTGTTCTGTTTCTGCAATATTTACTTTGCATGGGTTAATAGTAAATGTTTTACCATATGGATATTTGTTAAAAAACTCACCATTTTTATAGTCATAACTCATACCATTTAATGCATAACTTGGCAATGCAAGCTGCATATTCGCAAAACTCTCATGGCCATGAGAGTAAAAGTTATCAGTAGGAATGTATATATGTTGCGTCCCGCCTGTATATTCCAAACCCAAGAATCTTGATTGGGTTAAATTATAAACATGTAAATGACTAGTTTGAGTTGGAAAAGGAGTAGTGTCTGTTATATCTAATTGATATGTCTCGTAAGCGTTTTGAGTTGAAGGAACAAACTGTAAAAATTTTTGATCGTACGGTTTATATGTACTGGTGTTAGTTTTACCGTCATATCCTTGCGGATAATGAGTATTTCAAGGTGGTTGTTCAGGTGATGGCGGTAAACTATAAGCTCCAAGTAATTCTGGGCCACCTACAGCATCATTATCGTTGCTCGTTTTCGCTCCTCATGTATAATTTATTTTTACATTGGGACTAATAGGTAATGGTACACCTTCAAGATATAAAGTACTTCCCGCTACAATATTAAGATTAAAGTAATCAAATACTTGTGTCGTTGGATCATATGACAAATTCACATGACATTGTCATGAAGTAGAATCTACGCTTGCATATAATTTCAATGAATCATCAATTCAAATATTCATAAAAGAATCTAACATTAAAGATTGGTATCAAATAATATCATTCATTAAATGTGTAGTAATTTCTGTAGATGAAGTTCCACCATTTTCATTATAAATACCATCAATAATTTCTAAAGAATTGTTGGTATGTGTATCCATCCATTGTTCAATGTCTATGTCCCCTGTTGTGTCGGGCGCACTAGCAACATTAAAATCCCGATTAATAACAATTTTGCCTGTTGGAGGATTCACAATTAATTTAGTTGTCTTCTTAAAAGAAGTAAATTTAACAGTTCAATTAATAGTCACATATCACGAATCATTGCATTCCTCGGGACAAGTTGTTAAAACTTTAAATCAGAGAGAACATGTTTGACGCGGAGATGTAGAATCATCTATTCTATTTTTACCACTTTTAGAAGTTATGATTTCAATGTCTGATTGGTGCTCAGGTGGAATAATAACATCATTAGTATAGTATGGATTATTTACATCATTGAAATAAAACCCCTCTCAAATAGCAGATATTTCTATAGAATTGCCGGCCAATCATTGAACATGATCTTCGCTTGAAACATTGAAAACACTATGTAAAGCTGCACACGATGCAAGATTTGTTGCGACACTTGCGCTCACTCCCACTCCGATAGCCCCTATTAACGAAGTTTTAGCTATTGTTTTTAACACCATAACTTACGAATTATTACACAAAAATATTTTTTTTATAAAACTTTAAAAGTAACTATTCACCGAGAATAATTTAAACCATAGGCTTACTTAGATTTTTGTAAAAATTTGATAAATTATATATTTTACAAATTTGGTAAAAAGTGATCAAATTCACAAAAAATCTGATTTTTTTAAAAAATTAAAAAATATTTTTGACATCATTCTTAGATGCTTTTTTTATCTATGAAAACTGAATGAAGCACTGATTTTTCGGCATCGTGTGTGTGTGTGTGTGTGGACACAAACAAACCCGGTGAATAGTTAGCTATTTGTAATTAGAAAGTTCGCACCTGTTCTTCAGACTCTTGTGAGAATTTCTGCACGTGAGCATTATATATTTCTCTAGCCGTTTTAAATCCAAATTGTTTTCTCGGATAATCGTTATGTCAGTCTTCAATGTCTTGAATTTCTTTATCAGTTAAAT
>JAIRKU010000016.1 GCA_031259945.1 Mycoplasmataceae bacterium | reverse complement strand
CTTGACAAAAAGGAACAGTAGAAAATTCTAACGGTATGTACCGTGTATTAATTCCTAAGAAAACTAAAATTAGAGATTTAACTGATAAAGAAATTCAAGACATTGAAGACTGACATAATGATTATCCGAGAAAACAATTTGGATTTAAAACGGCTAGAGAAATATATAATGCTCACGTGCAGAAATTCTCACAAGAGTCTGAAGAACAGGTGCGAACTTTCTAATTACAAATTGCTTTAATAATGTTAAAATGCAAATTCTTTTTGACTCGTCATTCTTTTTCTTTTTGCTCCATTTTTGTTAAATCTGCTTTAATTAGATATTCAGTTGGCACATCAATTGAAGAATTTAACATAATCTTAGTTTGAGATGGTAATTTATAATACCATAGTTCGTTACTTTTATCTTTGTCTTTTGGACTTGAATAACTGAAGCATCTCTGATATTCCTTATTTACATTGTAATCAAATACAATCATAAAACGGTTATACGCATTTGTTTTATTAATATTAGGAAGTATTTCCTTATTGTGCATTGCTGTTGTGATATTTAGTAAATTTTTAGGATTAAGATATCTATTTAATCTATCAATATATTTATTAGATCCATCATTACTTAATCATACAGTCTCAACCAATACTATACTATTTTCTTGGTCAAACATTTATATTATTACCCGGATTTAACGAGCATTCCGGCCTAATCTCGTGTGACCTAGCACAACTATGAAGTTCTTCTAAGGACGTACTTCCAAGACCTACGCTTTATTTATACTATATTTTATTTTCATTTTCAATAATTGCTTTCATTTTCCCTAATCTCAAAAAGATTAGGGAAAATGTCCCCAAATATTGATTCAGCGATTTTTCTTATTTTTTTCTCTTATTTAAATGTCAAACTTATTTAAAGAGTTATGGTATATTATTTTAGATACAATCTTCCGCAGTGATTAAGCCAGAATTATTTCAATATGTAAATGAGAGTGTTAACGATTGAAAGTTAGCCATTAAAGTTGCTTCTAAACCACTTGTTGAAAACAAAATTGTATTAGTTGAATTTATAAGTAAATTAATAAGTGAAACAATTAGATTAGGTCCATACTATATTTTGACTGAGAATATTGCGTTAGGGCATATCTCTCCTGACAAATCCATATTGCAGAACAGTCTTTCCTTAACCATATTTTCTAAAGCTATCTCTTTTAAAAACGATGGCAAACATAATGTTAAATTTCTTTTTATGCTTACTTCGTTAGATAGTAATGCACATATGACAATAATGAGTAAGTTTGCAGTAATTTTATCCAACGAAAATTTTCGTAATCGTTTAAATGATGTGGAAAGTTATCAAGACTGATTAAATCTATATGAGGAATATAAAGGTATAAAATAATGAATGAATTTCTTGATCAATTATTAAAATTTCTTAGTAACTTTTTTGGTACGCCCGCTATTTTAATTGGATTGTTTGCCTTAATTGGTTGTTTATTACAACATAAAAAAGCTAGTGAGACTATAACTTCTGTTTTTAAAACCATTATTGGTTTTTTAATTATTGGAGGCGGAGCGGCGCTAGTCGGTACTTCTATTGGTGCTTTTAGTTCGGCTTTTGATTTATTATTTAACCGTGATGGTTGAATTGCCAATAACGATGTAATTCCGGGTATTTTGTTAGCAATGGATAATATGGCTTGAGTGGCATCATGTGGATCACTTATTTTAATATTTGGTATGTTGCTTAATTTAGTTTTAGCAAAATTGTCTGGGTTTAAATTTGTGTATTTAACCGGTCATTCAGCTTGATATTTTTCTACCATGATGGCATCAGTAATGGTAGCGGCTGGGTTGAATAATAAAGTTGATATGTGACAAATAGTTCTATGTGGCTCTTTATTAGTTTCAATTTGAATGGTAATCCAACCACAATTATTACAAAAACACATGAACATTATTACAACTAATCAACCCATTTCCTTGGCACACACCGGCGGTTTAGGTTATTTTGCAAGTGGTGTAGTAGGTAATTTGGTGTTTAGAATAAAAAAAGGTAATGTGAAATCAACCGAATCAATTAATTTTCCTAAAGGGTTAGGATTTTTACGAAATACCAATGTTTCTATCGCTTTAACTATGTTATTTTTATTTTGTGTTGTTTATTTTACTTGCTGAGGGGTTCGTGGCACAGAAGCTATGGTTAATGCAGGAATCGTTAAAAATTCAGATTCTGTCATCGTTTCTGGAATAGTTATGGCTTTTACGTTTGCGGCAGGAGTGGAAGTGATTTTAATTGGAGTAAGGATGTTTATCGCCGAATTAACACCAGCATTTAAAGGAATTGCAGAAAAATTAATTCATGGTTCACGTCCAGCAGTAGACTGCCCAGTAGTATTTCCTTTTGCTCCTAATGCTGTAATTATTGGTTTTATTGCTTCAATGATTGGGGGCATAATTTGTTTTGGAATTAATATTGGTATTGCTGGTAGCCTACCAAGCTACAGTACATGAGCAATTGTAGTTATTCCGAGCATAGTTCCTCATTTCTTTACAGGAGCAACAGCTGGTGTTTTTGGTAATGCTAAAGGTGGTATTTGGGGTTGTATTGTTGGTGCATTTGTTAATGGTATTATTATTTCTATTGTTCCTTATTTGTTTATTGGTTCTGGGGCTTATGTTTGAAATGTACATGTAATTTGAGGAGATGCAGATTTTATTTTGGGTTTCGTTCCGTTTCTACTAGTAAAATACGCGACTAGATGATCATTGCTTGTTTTCGCATTAATTATTTGAGGATTACTACCGTTATCTCACCTCATTTCTCATAAAAGAAAAATGAAGAATATTATTTATAAAAACGCATATTTACAACTTAATAATCTTTATCGTCAAAAAAAGAGAGAATATAAGACAATATGATTAGAATATAAAACTAAAATAAAAGCTATAAATTTAGAAATTAAAAATAGCGATTCCTCACATAAAACCGAGGCGGTTGTTCAAAAACAACAAACGGTTACTGAATTTAATAAACAAATTCGTATTATGGACAAAACTTATGATTCACGATTAGAACCCGTTTGATTAACCATTAATACTTTTGGTAAAATTAGTAAGGAAACAAAAAAATAATATGAAAAAAATTGTAGCACTATGTGGGCAAGGATTAGGTAGCTCACTTATCGTAGAAATTAATCTTAAAAAGGCGTTGGAAGAATTAGATATTGATGATGTTGAAGTGACGCATACTAATTTAAATTCATTTGATTCAAATGATCATAGTATTACCGCTGTAATATGTGGTAAAGATTTAGCAGATTCGTTTGATTTTGAACATAAAATTATTCTCAATAATTTATTAGATATTAACGAAATCAAAAGTAAAATATCTGCATTTTTTAAAGAATAAAAATTATTTTGCTAAAGAGCATTAAATTCATTATTTTGTTGCTATCTCAAATGTTCAAAATTACTAATGTAAAAATAGTTTTTAACATAAATAATATTTACTAGCGTATTGAATTTGATAGCTTCTAAATTATCACTAGTTCGTAAGGTATTAGACATTGTACAATCATATGTGCCAACTGATGCACAAATTCAAGCATGACAAAATCAAATAGCTGAATTAAAAGTATCTCTCAATAAATATCCAGCATTTACTGATAACAATGGTAATATTCCTACGACTACACAACGAAAAGACGTTACTTGGTGAATAGTTTGGTGAATAGTTACGCTTTTATATTTTAAAACATATTTTTTAGTAACTATTCACCGGAAATAATTTAAACCATAGGTTTATTTATTTTTTTACAAATATTTCATAAATTGTATTTACAATTTAATTTGTTGGTCTCACTAAAATGTTCAATTATTC
>JAIRKU010000025.1 GCA_031259945.1 Mycoplasmataceae bacterium | reverse complement strand
TCTCCTTTGTGAAAATAATCAACTAGACAATAAAAAAAGCAAGAACTAGCAAATGCTAAATTCTTGCTTTTAAGAAAAGCTAAAGCGTCAAGAGCAACTAAGTTGCTCTCTCTCTCTCTCTTGTGTTGATCATGTTTAAATTAATGTAATACTTATACAATAAAAAATGAAAATTAATTAAAAAAAATGAAAATTAATTAAGTAACAATTAATGTAATATATGATAATTTCAATGTGGACATCAAGCAATTTGCTACTAACAAATTTATGTCACCAAAATCTTTAAAGCACTGTTGTGTGGACGAGTTTTTTGGAACTTATTTACTGATTTTTATGACTTTGGTA
The DNA here is from genome assembly GCA_031259945.1 of Mycoplasmataceae bacterium. Taxonomy (GTDB): domain Bacteria; phylum Bacillota_I; class Bacilli_A; order Mycoplasmatales; family Mycoplasmoidaceae; genus Malacoplasma_A. The sequence goes on along the minus strand of JAIRKU010000025.1, from coordinate 39,938 downwards.
TTATCTTGGGCATTTAAAGTAACTAACTTATTTCATTCTGATAATACCAATGAAATAGTTTACTGAACTGAATTTAGTTTAACTTTTGGATCATGCTATGTTTTTTTATTTGTTCTAATTTTATTCTTTGGTCACGGAGGAGCATTGTTTAATCCTGCTTTAGTATTAGCAATGTGAACTAACAAAGGTTTCAAAGCCAAACAATCAGTTTGCTACCTGCTAGTGGAGCTTGTAGGAACTATACTAGCTGGGTTAACAGTTTATGTAATTGCCGGTAGTTATGATCATACACAATGAGCTAACCCGACGACATTAGGCATTACTACCATTAATCAACATATTTGGGTAGACAAAATCAATATTGATGGAGTGAACCAAGCAGGTATAGCTAGTATGCTTTTAGGGTTTATGATTGAGTTTGGCTTTTTTGCTTTATTTACATTAGCTATTTTTCAATTGGCAAAACGAAGATATAATCAAAAAAACAAACGTTCAGAATTACAATGCTGTATGATTAATTCGGTTTTAATAACCTTATTTTTGGTAGTAATTGTAACCGTCCAAATTCCTTTAACTGGAGCTTCTTGTAACCCATTTCGTTCGCTTGCTCCCTTAGTTTTCCAATCGTGGGGTGAAAATGCAGCCTTAGGTTGGATACAATATCCTTTGTACTTGTTAAGCACGATTATTGGTGCGCAACTCGGTGTGCTATGTTCTGTTCAACTGTCTAAGAAAAAGATTGCGGCGCCGGTGTAATTTTTAATCCATATTTAATCTATCTGCAAAATGTCATTAGAAGCGTTACGGATAGAAACGGATTATAATTCTTGGAAAATGCGTCAAAATGCGTCGCTACACAAAGACAAAAAAATCTTTACTGATAAAAATATTTGAACTTCAGTATTCATCGAATCTGTTCTCGTACTAATTTTATGATTAATGGCTGGTTATTTACTTTTTGCGATCAATTAATATTTAATGCTTGTCCAGTTTTGTAGTAGATAAAAACGCTAGACAAATAAATAAAGAGATATTTGACATTATTGATAAATAAAATTATTAAACTAGGAATATGCGAGCATACTTCAAGCGTTTTCATCTATTTGTAGCTTTTGGTGAACTCTTAGATAGGTCATAAAGCCACTCTCTGATCTAACCAGAGTAGTTATGTCCCCGTTTTCATCAATGTGAAATACATTATAATTTTTCAAACTATTAATAGACACAAATCAACTTCAAATATAATTCTCACCATCACTAGATATATTATTAAATTTGAAAGGTGACGAAGTTACGTATTCATAACTATAATCCGGTAGAAAATTACCATTTGTTGCGTACATAAAAAATTTCGCATCAAACTGTATTAAACCACTAGATTGTACTGTGAAATCTATGATATCTATGTGAGACTTTAAAGAATCAAGTTGTTCCGTTCGATAAGCTGTGTAAGTTTCATCGGCAATATATCTAACAAAAGTATCTATCATTAAATTAATATTATCTTCTAAGTTATGTGAGACATAATCGTTTCCTTCTTGGTTATAGTTATAGTTATGTGAGACATAATCGTTTCCTTCTTGGTTATAGTTATACTGGCTGTATACCGGAAAAAATACTTTGGAAGTTTGAACTGGATATGTATAACTTCACATAAATATTTGTTGTAATGAATATGAAACATTTTTAACTTCTTGGATTTTAGGACTTGAATTGTATCAAATACCATAACCTACACCTATACCACCACCAATACCTATAATCCCAGCACATAAACCAATTAATGTTTTGGCGCTTTTTCGCCGACTTCAGATTCGATGTTCTTTGGCGGTCAGAACATTATTATTAGGATTGGTTATATTTTTCTTCATTTTTTCTCCCTCAAAAAATGATCAACCAGATAATAAAAAAAGCAAGAACTAGCGAATGCTAAATTCTTGCTTTTTAAAAGCTAAAGCGTCAAGAGCAATTAAGTTGCTCTCTCTCTCTCTCTCTCTCTTGTGTTGATCATGTTTAAATTAATGTAATACTTATACAATAAAAAATAACAATATACAAAATATTGCTTGCTCCTTGGTTGACATAAAAAAGATTTCTAACAATGTAAAGATCTTGTCGTTAGAGAAAAGATTAAAAAAATTTAATTAAATGCGGGTAATAGTTAAATGAATTTTTTATATTCGTAACGACACAATAAAAACTTATTGCAAAAAAATATTTTTAATTTAAAATTATTGTATGAAAATTGTTAGGAAAATTAAAACTAATTCCAAAACAACCGTTTCACCTTTACAAAAATCTCGTTCTATTGCTACACAACCTACTAAAAAGAAAATTGGTTTCTTTTCTAGTATTATGTTGGTTATCGGTTCTTCAGTAGGAGCAGGTATCTTCATTAAAAACTGAAATATCCTCAATAACACTCAAGGAGCATTATTTTACGCTATTTTATCTTGGTTAATTGCAATTATAGGTATTTTAGCTTTAGCTTTTTCTTTAATTGAAATTTGTAGTGGTTCAGGCGAAGCCAATAGTCAAGGAATTATCGGATGAGTAAGAGAATTTAATGGTAAATTTTTATATCGATCATCTAAAAATTTCATGGCTTATTTACATGTACCCATTATCTATGTAATGATGCCTATTTATATGATAATGGTATCCCAACAAGCTTTTGGTTATCAAATGCCATGGTGAGGCTGTGCGTTAATTACACTTGGTTTAGGAATATATCATATTTGATTTGTGGGTTTCTTTTCTAAAGTAGCGAATATTTCTAATTGAGTAGTTTCTATAATTGAATTTGTTCCTCTATTTTTTGCTTGTGTATCTGGTTTTATTGTATTAGCATGTAATGGTTTATATGAAAATGCTAGTTGGTTTAAACCAGTGCACGAAGGAGAGGAACCAACCGTAGAAACTTTTACACACATGTCTTTAGTATGTGGAGTACTTAATTCAATTCCAGCAGTGTTTTTTTCATTTGACGGTTTTTATTCTGCGGCTGGTTTACAAACAGAAATGCGCAATCCACGTAAAATGCCTAAGTCTTTAACAATTGGCGTTAGTATTGTTGCTTTATTTGAAATATTTGTTTCTACTTCACTTCTAATCGGAAGTAAAGACGGTTCGCTGTTTGGATTGAATCCTGAGGTTTCTCCCTTCCCTACTATTTTGATTCAAATACTAATGGTATGTGTATTTATTGGAATGTTAAGTGTGATTACTGGTAGTGCAGTTTATGCTCCTCGATTTTATGAATCACTTATTAAGCACGACGAAATACCATTTGGTAAACCATTCAAATACCGTTTAAATACTGATAAACCATTAGTAGGAAGCGTATATGCTACCATTTTTTTCATGATTATATTTTTGATTACTTTTGGGGTTGGTCCCTGATTTTGGGATATTGGTCATTATGCCAGTATGACTTCGATTGATGGGACATCTATTTACGCTGGTGCACACCAAGCTTCAAACGACATGGCAAATGTACTGTCGTTTGTAGACACTTATGCTAATTGAAATGCATTATTTGCTTTTGTGTGTGTTTCATTTGCGATATTTGGTGCATTACGAAATCGTTGAACACATAAAGTAAAAGTAAAAAAATCTAAGGTGTTCTTGCCTTCGGCAATAGTCGCTATTTCAATTGTGGGAATTGGCATTATTTTTGTGTTTATTAATTCATTTGCTGATTTTGGTATTAGCTTAAATAGTTTTATTCATGATAAATCAATTGAAGATCAAAATAGTGTGACGGAGAGCTTAATCGGTTCATCAATTGCCATAGTTATGTTGTTTGCTTTCGTAAAAGTAAGTATGTTACCAGCTCTAATTAAAAATAAACAACCGCTTTATCATCCTGTTCACCCATCTCATCCTCGCACAACCTCTGTACCTGTTATGGAAGAATATGCGCCGCACCAAATTTAATGTTTATTTTTAGCTTTTGGTTTACGATAAATCATTTTGTAATTTATCAATCATACAAGTGTGAATATTCCGACTAATAAAATAATAGACAATGGCAATCATATGAGAAAGGCATAGATAGGTTGTATATAACTTCAGTCGGGATGATAATCGCCAGGAGTGCCTGAAAATGGCGATGCCAAACAATAATCATAATTAGCTCTAAATATGAACCCAAAAGACATCGTTATGATAGAAACTATAATCGCACTAAATAATGCTAATAAAATATCTTTGTATGATAGTTTAATGATTTTTCAAATTACTAATCATAAAAATGCATAGAAAATAAAATAATGGGTAATAAATGCATGAACAGTGTTATAGGCAATTTTTTCACAATATAAAGCTCGAAAATCTACCACCATATTTGGCACTACCAATAAACTCAATACAATGGCACCTCCGATCATCATAAAGTTGATGAACGATAATTTATTAATTAATGTATCTTTCTTAGAGAATGCAAAAGTAGCAAGTGTGAATATAACATAATCAGAATAATGAAAAGGGAGAACATCTGGAACAAAATTGTTTGTCGTAGCATTGACAACCAATTTAAGAATTTCTAGTAAAAGAAGAAGCCCCCCAATAATTTTGATGGGGAAAATAATTTTTTTGTCATCATAGGAACCGTACAATTTATAGTTTTTTCTATTCTCAATTATTCCTCATGTAAAGAATGGCGTAGCAATAACTAATGTCATAAAAAAGAAGATTAAAGTTGTGATAGTTCATGGAGTATTCATAAGTGGCTACTTTTTATTGTCAAAGATTTTCATTTTTCTCTCTTGTGAAAATGATCAACTAGACAATAAAAAAAGCAAGAACTAGCAAATGCTAAATTCTTGCTTTTAAGAAAAGCTAAAGCGTCAAGAACAACTAAGTTGCTCTCTCTCTCTCTCTCTCTCTCTCTCTCTCTTGTGTTGATCATGTTTAAACTAATGAGATATTTATATCATAAATTAACTTCAATAATACACTAAATAAAATTCCTATATAATGGTAACACTTTTATGAATAAAAAAATTCAACCTAAATTACATAACGTTACCTTTAAGTGCGCTTCTTGTGGCGCTACTTATGAAATTGAGTCTACCATTAGACAAGATGTTGTTAACTTAGATGTTTGTGCTAATTGCCACCCTTTTTATAAAGGCGGTCTTGGTGAACAAAAAGTTAAAGGACGTGCTGAAAAATTATCATCTAAATTTACAACTGGTAAAGAAACCATTTCTAATAAAGTGCCTAAAAAACAAACTAAAGCACGCAAAACCAACAAAAAAGTTGTTAAATCACTAGATGAATTAAAATAACTTCTTAATTAAATCGATACTGCATGCAGTATTGATTTTTCATTTAGCGAAAGGAACAATTAATGGAATACAACAAAAGGCTATATCAATCATTAGAAGCAATTAGTGATAAATATACTGAGTTAAATCGCCAATTAGAAACTGCTGTTATTCCGATGGAACAGCTAAAAGATATTAATAGACAGTTAAAAAGAAATAAACCGATTGTTGATTTATTCGTCAAATATAAGAATGCTATTAAAACAGCTGAAGCTAATGAAAACGCTCTTAACGGGAATGAATTGGATGCTGAACTAAGTGAATTAGCTAAATTAGAATTAGAAGGAATTAAGCAACAAGTTGTAACGTGAGAAGAACAATTCAAAATTATGTTATTGCCAGTTGATCCTAATAATGATAAAAACGTCATCATTGAAATGCGTCCTGCCGCCGGTGGCGATGAAGCTAGTATATTTGTAGCTGATTTATTTGACACTTACAAAAGATATGCCGATAAACAAAAATGAAAAATTAAGATTATGGATATTTCCACTAATGCTCATGGTTATGATTATGTATTCTTTAATGTTACTGGTGAAGATGTATATTCTAAAATGAAATTTGAATCTGGTGTGCACCGAGTTCAACGAGTGCCAGCAACAGAATCTAAAGGACGTGTCCACACTTCAACCATTACGGTAGCTGTTATGCCAGAATTTGATGAGATTGATTTCAAAATTAATCCGGTTGATTTAAGAATCGATAAATATCGTGCTGGCGGTGCCGGTGGTCAACATGTAAATCGAACTGATTCTGCTGTAAGAATTACACATATACCAACCGGCATTGTTGTCGCTTGTTCGCAAGAACGAAGTCAAATCGAAAACCGTGAAATGGCGATGAAGCTATTATTATCACGAATTTGAGAAAAATTAGAAGCAGACCGTATTAATTCTATTGCTAGTATGCGAAAAACCCAAGTAGGCACAGGCGATCGTTCTGAAAAAATTCGTACATACAATTATCCGCAAAATAGGATTACAGATCATCGCATTGGTTTAACTTTAAATAAACTTGATCAAATTATGCAAGGCAATTTAGATGAAGTTATTGATGCTTTAACAGCTGATCAACAAGTTAAGTTAATGTCTGAATTGAAAATTTAATGACTTTTTTAAATATAGTTAATGAATTAAAACAAAAATACCATCCAACAAGCGATGTAGTTATTTTTGAGACTATTTTTAAATTATCAAAAAAAGTTAAAAATAAAGTTGATTTTGCAACCAACCGCAATCAAAATATTGATTTTAGAATAAGTAAGATATCAAAATATTTAGATGACTATTTTTTGAAAAAAAAACCATTAGGTCAAATTCTTAAAACTACCAAATTTTGTGGTCTAAATATTACTATATTTAAAAATATTTTTGAACCTCGTAGTGAAACCGAGTTAATAACAGAAGACATAATTAAATATTTATACAAAAACAAACAATTAATTAATGGAGTAGATTTATGCTGCGGCACTGGTTGTATGGGTCTAACCATTAAGAAACTATGTCCTTGAGTAAATATGACTCTGATTGATATTCAAAAAAAAGCTATTTTTAATACTAAATGTAATGCTAAATTAAATAATTTAAACGTTAAAACATATGTGGGCGATTTTTACAAAACATTAATTTCACATGAATTGAAATTTGACTTTATTGTTTGCAACCCACCATACGTTGACATTAAAACATTAGATAAAAGTATGATTAAATATGAAAATAAGATTAGTTTTACTAATAGTGATGACCCACAATATTTTTACGATCAATTAATAAAAAATAAAAATAAGATATTAAATAAAAACGGTAAATTATTTTTTGAGACGAATAAATATCAACTATTGATTATTTAATTGTGGGTAGGAACTTTAATAAGACATCATACATTTTCTGTGTTGATTTAATATTTAATCGTTCTGCTTTTGTATGCACATCCTCCATTAAAGGCCCAATTGATATACCTAACATGTTAGGCATTTTAGATAAAATAAAAGCAGGCTCGACACCACCATTAATTAAAACTTGTTTTGCGTCTTTCTTAAAAATTTGCTTATAAAATTTTTGATAAATGTTAGCTAATTCATTATCCTTGGGCAATCACCCCGCCATATGGTCTACTTGTTTAGCTTTACCACCAACACTATTAAATAAAGATATGATTCGATGTGCGTATCGTAGTTGTGATTGGTCATAGGAAGAACGTACCATATAGTAAGTACGAATGCTATTTTTTCTAGTTTCAATCAAACCGAGATTGCTAGATGTTTCTGGTGTGTTGTACTTTCAATTAAATGTATGAACACCATTAGGCACAGCCGCATGAACAGCAATAATTAAATCTGAATGCTCGCGGCGAATTGGTAATAATTTAGTTTTTGAAGGTGTACATGTATAAACTATTTCTTTTTCCATGTGATATTCTGCGCGAATTGCTTTTAACTCTTGCATCACAATGTTTTTAACTTTTGACACATCTTGTTTATCCACATTAATGTCAACAGCACATTCAAAAGGAATAACATTACGGGCAATTCCGGCCTTCTCAACATTAACTAAACGAATCATAGTAGCATCATTAATTAGTGTCAATAAATAAAACATATGTTTAACTGCATTAATTCGCTTTTGATGAATAGTTTGGCCTGAATGTCCGCCTAAACCTCCGCTAATACTAATTCTTAAATTAGTGCTATTAGGGATAGGTTTAGGATTCCGTTTGAAAAATAATTCAGCCTCAACATCAATATTACCTGGACAGCCAATACAGATTTCTTCATCATTTTCACTATCTAAATTAATCATGTATTTAGATTTAATTTTTTTAATATCAAATTTTTGCACACCCTCCATACCGGTTTCTTCATCAGAAGTAATTAAGGCTTCAATTGGTCCATGTTCTAAGGAACGATCAGCAAAAATTGCCATAATCATCGCTACTGCAATACCATTGTCAGCACCCAATGTAGTTTTATTCGCATAAACTCAACCATTTTTAATTTGTGTTTGAATCGGATCTTTCAAAAAATCATGTTTTGATGATGAATCTTTAGTTCCCACCATATCAGAATGAGCCTGCAATAATACTGATGGAGTGTGTTTACAATTTTTATGTGCTGGTTTAGTGACAAAAATATTATTTGCTTTATCCACTATCGGATTGTAACCATTTCGTCTTAATTCATCGCTTATGTATTTAGTGACAGCATCAGTGTGATGCGAAACGTGAGGTATTTTACAAATAGCATCAAAATATTCTCATACCTTTTGGGGTTTTAGTTCTTTTATATTCATTGTTAATATTCCTTCTTTTAATTAAAAGTTATTGTCTATAGTATAAGTCTCATATTGATTTATATAACGGAAAAAGCACGAACTTGGACTGAAAATAAATTAAGTGAATTAACTTATTAAGTGAATCGCTCTATTAAAAGTAGAATTAAAAAGCACCCATAAAGGTGCTATTTTAAATGCCTATTACGGAGGCACAAATGGATTATAAAAATTTAATAAAATTAGTACAGTGTTTAGTAACAATAAATGAATCAGAAATGTCGCTAGATATGCTAACTTTAACGTGATAATTGAGCAAATAATATAACTGAATTAGAGCCTACAATTAAACAAATTAAATAACGAAATATTTTAATGATTTATTAGTTTTATTGTTATATTAACAAAGTTATGCGAGTCTATGATTGAAATGAATTAGATCAAATTGCCTTTGAACTTAAAAACAATAAAGCGGCAATCGTAGAAACAGATACAGTTATGGGCATCATTAGTTTAAACGATTCACTAATTTACAACATTAAAAAAAGATCTAAAAATAAAAAATTAATTCGTTTAGTTGTTTCAACCAATGACGTTCCTAAATTAAATGAAACCGAAAAAAAAGTAGTTAATAAATACTGACCAGGAGAATTAACAATTATTAAACATCAGATTGGGTACCGCATTCCCAATCATGCAAAGTTATTAAAATTACTTAAAAAAGTAAATGGAGTTTTTTCTTCTAGTGCCAATCTTTCAGGGGAAGCTCCAATTTATAATTCCGAAGAAGCTCTTTCTGTCTTTAAAAAACATCCTTTTGATTTAATAATTGTTAAAGGGAAACAACAAAATGATCATCCATCAACTATTGTTGATTTTGATAAAATTAAAATAATAAGGGTAGGAGTTATTGATCCAGAACCAATAATTAACGAATTGAAAAAAGAAAAAGGGCAAAAATATGAAAATAAATAAAAAAATATTATTAAAAATCGGTACAGTACCAGCAGTACTATTAGGGAGTTTTTGTTTGGTGTTTGGATTAGCCTTTGCTGATAAAACTAGCCCTTATCTTGATTTTAATAATCCCAAGCAGTCAATATCATATTATGATGCAACGCCACAAGAGACAGTATGAAATGTTGCTGGTAGTACGTCAGATCAAGCCTTCACAACGTCTGGAGACGCTGTGGCTATTGATCAACAAACAAGTTCTGAAAATAAGTTTAATTATGGGGCTCTTGTCATTGATGGAGCAACGCATCAAATTATGGATAAGAGCTTTAACCAAAGCGGTTATCAAGGATTAGTTGATTGAACTTGAAATAATCCTTGAAATGAAAATTCACCATCTATCAATGTTAAAGATCCTGCCCAGAGTTGACCAGCCACTACAGGCCAATGCAAAGGAGTTAAACCAAGTTCTGATAACTCCAACGTCTTCTGACAAACTTATGATTCGTTAATTGGTACTGGCGGATATAAAACATTAGTTTTACCAGGATATATGCACCAAGCTGGTCTTAGTGTTTTTAAAGAACACTCTAATAATTATGGGAAAGCCGGCTACATCTTATTAGATGCTAACACTCCAAACGACTTAAATATTGCTTCAATTGTCTTTCGAGCTGATGAAGCTGCTTTTATGGCAGGAATTGCTACTTGTCAATATCTTAATGATAATTTCGATGAATATAAAACAAATGGTGGGTTAAAAGTAGGCACATTTGGTGGTATCGCCATACCTTCAGTAACTATCTATATGGGCGGATTTGAATACGGGGTAGAAGCATGAAATCAAAATATTGATGCAATAGCTAAAACACAAGGGTGGACTAATCCGCAAGATCATAAAGTTAATTTTATTAATTTAGGTCAACCAGATTCTTTTTTTAGTAATTCATTTTCAATTGGTGATGGCAAACCATTAGTACAAGCGTTACTACAACGTGGTGCCGATGCCATCTTACCAGTAGCTGGGCCACAAACAGTTGATGCGGTAAAAGAAATTAAAGCTTATAAATCCAGCTGTATCGTTGTTGGTGTAGACACAGCGCAAGAGGCTGATACATCTACTAACTCACAAAGTATATACACTGACAAAAGTGGTGATAATAAGATTATCAAATTTTCTGCCACAAAAAATATTGCCAATATTACTTCAAAAATTTTATCACTAGCTTGTGCTCATATAAAAAATGATCTTTCTTACACTAATATAGGGTCGTTTGGTTGATTATCAATTGGTGATATTCAAAACAACGGAATTCAACCTAGTGAGCCATCTTGAGATTATTTAGTAGAGTTTTTAGAAAGTGTTACAGGTAATAAGCCAAGCGATGATAAATATGATTGAATTGTTAAAAAACTCGGTGAACTTAAAGATACTGGCGGAGGATTAGGTTACTTTGAAACATTATCTGACCCAGATCACATGAAATTTAGGATATAAATACCATGGTCAATATTAAAGAAATATATGGCAAAACACCTTATGCGGTAGAAATGTTAAATATTACAAAAACATTTAACAATGGTTCAATTGTTGCTAACCAAGATATAAACATGAGAGTTAAAACCAATACGATTCATGCCATTATTGGTGAAAATGGTGCTGGCAAATCAACTCTGATGTCAATCTTGTTTGGTATATACAAACCGGACAAAGGCACTATTAAAATAAACGGACAAAAGGTTAATTTTCATTCAGCACAAGATGCCACAAAAATAGGCTTAGGTATGGTCCACCAACACTTTAAATTAGTACAAGTCTTTTCTTTACTAGAAAATATTATCTTAGGATCAGAACCAACCAGATATTTAGGTTTTTTAAACTTGCATAGCGCTAAAACAAAAATTCAGGGATTAGCCAATAAATACAATCTACCAGTAAATTTAAATAAAAAAACAGAGAATGCTAGTGTTGGCGAACAACAAAGAGTAGAAATCTTAAAATTGTTATATCGTGATTCGGATATTTTAATATTTGATGAGCCGACTGCTGTATTGAGCGATGATGAAATTAAAAATTTTTTAAAAATGCTTTTAGACTTTAAAAAACAAGGTAAAACCATCATTATCATTACGCATAAATTAAACGAAGTGCAAGCGGTTGCTGATGAAGCAACTGTTATTCGTTTAGGCAAAAAAGTTGGCGACTGTCACGTCAAAAAAACATCAGTTCAAAAAATGTCTAAGATGATGGTAGGACGAGCCCTACACATACAAAAAAACCAAATGTTAGATTACAAATCAAGTGATAGTAATGTTGTTCTGAAAGTGGAAGGTTTACATGTGCAACATGTCGGTGGGCATAAAATTGAATCAATTAAAGGAATTTCATTTGATGTACACAAGGGTGAAATATTAGGTATTGCTGGTATTGAAGATAACGGCCAAACTGAACTTGCATTAGCAATTGGGGGCATTATAAAGCCAACCAAAGGTTCAATCAAACTAACTACAAGTTTTAATAAAAATTTAAATATTCATGAGACTGTAGAACTTAGTCATTTAAGCGTTAGAGAAATATACAAGCATGGTGTTTCTCATGTTCCTGAGGATCGCCATAAATATGGCTTACTTTTAGATGAAAGCGTTTCTTACAATTGTGTAGCGCCTATCATTGATCAAAAACCATTTTCTAAATGAGGATTTTTAAGTCGACGAGCAATTCATGATTATGCTTCAAAATTGTGCATTAAATTTGATGTCAGAGGTTCAAACCGCGGTAAAGCGATTACTCGAAGTTTGTCTGGAGGTAATCAACAAAAATTAGTTTTTGCTCGTGAGATTGCTCGTGACCATAAATTGATTATTTATGTACAACCAACAAGAGGGCTTGACCTAGGAGCAATTGAAAAAATGCACAAACACATTATTGAAGACGCTCAAAAAGGTGCGGCTGTAATTTTGATTTCCTATGAATTAGATGAAATCTTTAATATTGCCAGTACTATTATGGTAATGTCTAAAGGGAAAATCGTTTATACCAATCTTGTGAAAAGTACTTCACGCGCTAGTGTGGGTCATTACATCGCTAATGCTGTAAAGGAACGATCATAATGAAAAATACTTTAAATTTTTGAAAAACAAAAATTATTTATAGCGATAAGCGTCAAAAGGGAATGAAAAATATTTTAGCCTCAATTTTGACAATTATTATTTCTTTGGCGGTTGCTTTGCTTATTACTTGCATTATTTACAAAGACTTTAGTTTCTTTTATAAAATTTTTGATTTTTTCTTTACTCAACCTTTTAGTTCAGCACTTAATGTCAATACCACAATTAGCACGATAGCAATATTTTCTGTAGCTGCCATTGCTTTTTTAATTGCAATGAAATGTGGTTTATTCAATATTGGCATATCTGGACAAATGATGTTTGGTGCAGCAGTCGCCACCGTGTTGGCGCAACATATGATAAATGTTCCAAACGGATTAAGCCAATTATTGCTTGTTCTTATTAGCGTGATATCAGCCGCAGCGATTTCTACTCTTATTGGTGTATTCAAATCCTTTTTAAATGTTAACGAAGTTGTTTCTAGTATTATGTTCAACTGAATTATTTATTTTATTGCTACATTAATGTTGGCTGATTCTTGTAAAATAGGGTCCGATGGTTTACAAACCTTACCATTAACTACATTAAGTCCATCACATAATTTAGTTTTGCAAATATTCATGAATGGCACTTATGTGTCTTGGTTGCCGTTACTTATTATTGCCATTATTGTTGTTGCTTTTGCAATCGTACTATTAGGATATACCGCTTTTGGTAAAAAAATAATAAACACAGGTATGTCATTAACTGCTGCGAGATATGCCGGCTATTCTACTCGATTAAATCAAGTTTTTGCAATGCTAATATCGGGAGCGATTGCTGGTATCTTAGGTGCAATGGTTTATTTAGGCAAAGCGGATAATATGGGTGTTACTGTCGCAGCGAAAACCATTCCACAAGAAGGCTTTACTGGAATTTCAGTCGGTTTAATTGCCATGTCTAATTCATGGGCTATTTTACCGATTGCGTGCTTATTTGGTATGATTGATGGCTCTAAAGTAGCTTTACAAACTAGTTTAGGTGTTGATCCTTCTATTTCAGATTGTATCTTTGGTATAGTTGTGTATGGCGCGGCAATTATTAGCATCTTCTATTATTTGGTGCCGTTCAAATGATATTTGAGGATTTTTAAAGGTAAAATTTACGCCGATAATTACGCCCATTACGTGAACAACGTTAACAAAGATTTAGATGATGCCGTTAGTTTAATTCATTCTGTTCAACAAAAGAAAAATATATCGGTTCATAATTCACGGAAGAAAATTTACAAAGCATTTGCTAAACTTCGTGTCACTCGAAAAAAAGAATTTATTAAATTAGTGCAACGATTAAAGAAAGGGGTCAAATAAAATGTTAGATATCGGAATATTAAGTAATTATTTCTTTATGTTTGCGGCCATACTATTGGCTGGTGCCTTAAGCGGCTATCTATCTGAACGAGTAGGAATCGTAAACATCGGTATTGACGGCATGATGTGTATTGGCGCATTATTCTTTGCGATTTATTCTTCCCCTGTATTAGGAATGTCCAATCTGGGGTTTGGTATGATTGTCATTCCATTAATCCTAACAATGATATCAACTATGTTAGTTGGTGCCATGCATGCCTTTGCTACCATAAAACTTAAAGCTAATCATATTATTTCTGGTACAGCTATAAATATGATTGGTTTAGCTTTAGCTACATTTTTAAATACAGCATTAGCTAATTCGCTTTATGATGGCGGGACTAAATTAGAAAGTGGATTTCCAAGCTTTGGCTTTTTAGGTAATGGTTTGTATGCATCGTCAATTATCATGTTGGCTGTAATTTTAATACTTGCTGGTGTAACTTTTATATTTATGCGTTATACAAAAATAGGATTACGTTACAATGCTGTAGGTGAAAATCCTAATGCGGTTGATGCTCAAGGTATTAGTGTAATTAAATACCAATGAATTGGCGTATTGCTTTCATCAGCCGCAGCAGGATTGGCTGGTGCTTTATTTTTGTTTAATGCACAAAGATTTAATGGTAATACTGCTGGTCTTGGCTTTTTGGCATTAGCTATTATGGTAGCCGGCGGATGAAAAATAGAGTGGATTTCATTAATTTCCATCTCTTTTGCTTTGTTTACGGCTCTTTCACAAACTAATATCTTAACAAATATGGGGATACCTAAAGAAGTGGCATTTAGTGTACCCTATATCATTACGGTAGCTGTGTTGTTAGCATTCTCTAAACGAACCATGGCACCAGCGCATGACGGAATTCCATTTGATAAAACCAAACGATAAGATTAAGACACTTTTTTTGTGTTGTGGGCTTCATTCATAATCTGATTGAGCCGTTTTGTATTGATGATTTCTTTAGTAATATAAGTGTTATTAACAAATTCATCTGTATGAAAAAACACATGACGAATATTAGCAATCATATTATCAGTGTTAGCCTGAACACTAATCTTATTGTAATAATCAGATATCAAAGCTGTATCTTGATGAATTAAATGATTTTTAAAAGCTTTTACACATTGATTGTTAATGGTATTCAATGCATAATAGTAAACATCGTCTACATTAATGATGTTCAGCATTTCCATTATTTTTAAAACGGTATTGTATTTAGTGTCATCTTTATTTGTTACAAGAAAATATGAATGTTGGCCAGGAATGGCAACAAATGATCAATCTTTTAAAATCGAATTAAATATATCCAAAACTTTTAGCATTTTATTTCGTTCTTTTT
The DNA here is from genome assembly GCA_031259945.1 of Mycoplasmataceae bacterium. Lineage (GTDB taxonomy): Bacteria > Bacillota_I > Bacilli_A > Mycoplasmatales > Mycoplasmoidaceae > Malacoplasma_A. Next base: position 24,549 of record JAIRKU010000025.1, on the reverse strand, counting down.
GATAAATCAAAATGCTATGAATAACGGTAGAATTAATAAACTTGACAAGTTTTTGATAATTGTTTGTATATGGTAATGGTAAATAATGCTTCTTATTTAATGATGATGCATTTAATAAATTCATGCTGTAAGCATATTCGCGATGACTACTTGATAATAAAACTAAAGAATTTTGCATAATTGCATAGTGCACCACCGCTAATACCGCATCTCGATTCATCGAGTTATCATAAACAACTTGATCTTTAGCAATGTTATAGATACGTGCACCACCATCGCTTACAGCATATCCATTTTTAATGCCAATATCTTTAATCATTTTTTTAACTAACGATAAATTTGAATGAGCCAAAAATACTACATTTTGATACAACGAAACGTTTTTCACAATTTTAGATAAACGGCCAATAACTAAATCTTTAGTAATTTCATCATTACCTGGGTTTATATCAATAATAAATAATTTCTGACTTTTCAAAGATTTCATTTTTATTGATGTTTTTTAATTTGTTGTTTCAAAATGTTAATAAATTCGTTAAATGAAACTTCTTTGCTAGTTTGTTCGCCATAGCGGCGATAAGACACAGAATCATTTTTAACTTCATTATCTCCAATTATCAATTGATACGGTATTTTTTGAATTTGCGCATCTCTAATTCGTTTTGACAATCGCTCATCGCTATTATCAAATTCCACACGAATCAATTCTTGTTGAAGTGCTAATGTTATTTTTTCACAATAAATCCCGTGTTTTAATGGGTTTACCGGAATAACAGCCACTTGCACTGGTGATAATCATAATGGGAAGACCCCTTTGTTTTGTTCCAAAAGAATTGAAAGAAAGCGTTCTAATGTGCCTATTACACTGGCGTGGATTAATACGGGTCGTTGAATCTTGCCTTGTTCATCTTTGTATTCTAATTTAAAACGTTCTGGCAATAAGAAATCTAATTGAATTGTGTAAGCGGTAATAACTCTACCTAAAGCTGTTTGTACTTGCAAATCAATTTTTGGTCCATAAAAGGCCGCTTCACCGATTTCTTCTTTAAAATTAATTTTTAATTCATTCAATACTTTTCTTAAACTTTCTTCAGCATCAATTCACATTTTTTCATTTTTAAAAAATTTATTTTCGTTATTTTTATCATGTAACGCCAAATCAACAGAGTGGATTTTTACACCAAAAGTGTTACTAGCTTCATTAATGATTTGGTAGCAACGCTCAACAACACTCTTAATTTGTTTAGGTGTACAAATAACATGTGTATCTATTAATTGCATGCTACGAACGCGTTCCAAGCCGGTTAAAGATCCTGATGATTCATAACGATGAAGGATTGCATGTTCAGCCACTTTATACGGTAGTTCCCTGTAAGAACGTGGTTTTTGTTGATAAACTAATAAATGGTGTGGACAAGTCATAGGACGTAAAACTTGGATGTCACCATCGACATCAAGCGAAGGAAACATGTTTTCGCGGTAATGTGATCAATGACCGCTTGTCTCGTATAAAGCTTTAGAACCCAATAGAGGGGAACTAACAAATTTATAATTATATCTTTGTAACAAATTATGAATATAGGCATCAATTTCATATTTGATCGCAGTACCTTTAGGCAACCATATAGGTAAGCCTTGACCAGCCATTAGATCGAATGTAAATAATTCTAATTCGCTGCCTAATTTTCTATGATCTCTTTCCTTACGCTCACTAATTAGTTTTTGAAATGCCCCTAAATCAGTTTGTTTTTCAAAGGCTACACCACTAATGCTTGATAATTGTTGGTTTTTAACATTATGTTTTCAATAGATACCAGATACATTATTCAAAGCAATAGCTTTAATAGCAGAAAGCTTTGAAAATTTTGTTTTCTTACAAAGGTCAATAAAATCATTGCCAAATTTAATAATATGAATATTTTTTTGATCTTTAATGGCTTCTAGTTTAAATTTTTCATCTGCAAATAATTTGGCAGCATTTTTATAGTCAATTGTCTCGTACGATAAAACGTAATTACGGTCAATGTTTTTATACATTTGTTTTAATATTTTTGGTAGTTCTTTAATAGAGATGGGTTTATTAATAGCAAAACTATAATTAAAACCATTATTGTCTAAAACACTTTCGCCTAATTTAGCTTCAGGATATAAATCTTTAACTGCTTTAGCTAATAAAATACTAGCCAAGGCATTTAATTCGTTGTCAATATGCATAAACTCCCCTTATTCTAACGGTTCTATTTTGTCGACTTCTACTAACATTTTGTGAATATTAAATTTTTTAACTCTAAAAATCGTTAAAGAACCATAGATTTTAACTTTTTTATCTATTGCTATTTGTTCAATTAAATCTTTGCGATCGGCATTGATTAATGTTTCAAATAATCTTATTCTTTCGACGCCTGCAAAAGCAACATTTTGCTTAATCATCACAAAATTAGTTCCTCTTTCGGAAACACGCACCTCTGATACGATACCAGATATTTCAACTTTATTTATAAATTCCATAATATTTATTTACCTTAAACTACTTGTTTAGTTTCTTCGTTTTGAATAATTTTTTCTACTTGAATAGATATCTTTCATTCATTTGTTTTTTTAGAATGATAAGTTCTTAATTGGCCTTCAACTGTTATATTGGCGTTGGGATTTTTTTCCACGATTGCTGCTAGATCTTTTGCTAATGGTTGATTAGCATATAAAGGAAAGTAATTAGATCATGTAAATTTATTTACTTTCCTCTCTTGCTTAATTGTCACAAAAAAACCAGCATCTTTAGTTTGACCCCATGTACTACGGACTACTTGACCTTCAATTAAAACTTTATTCAACATTTTTGAACCCCGAGTTCACTATTATTATATATTTAACATGTATAATTATCAACTATGAAAAAACAGATTGGCATTTTAATTGACTCTTCTTGTACTTACGACAGTACATTTATTAAGGAAAATAATATTGAGATTATTCCGTTGGCTTTTTCTGACAGTCAAAATAAAACTTATGATGACGATAATAGTTCTATTAACCGAGATGAATTAATGCGTCGTTTAGATAACCACGAGTCTTTTAAGACTAGTGCTGCTCCTATTGGTAAATTGATAACAAAAGTAGAGAGCATGCTTACAAATTATGAAAAGATTATTTTTTTACCGATCTCTCACGGACTTTCTAGCATGTACGCTCAGTCGTTAATTGTTAAGCAAGAGTTTCCAGATAACTTTTTTCCTGTTCGTTCATTAAGTGGAGCGGCAGCTAATGAATTTGTGTTAAGAGATATTGCTCAAAATGTTCATAAAAATATGGATGTCCAATCGATTATTGATATTGCCGAAAAACAGTTCAATAGAATATCTACTTATTTTTCATGCGAAGATTTAAGTGGTATGTCCTCGGGTGGCAGAGTTACTAAAACCATAATGAAAGTAATTAATATTTTAAAATTAAAGCCGATTATTCAATTAGATAATAAAAACCAATATGGCGGTATTGGAAAAAACTATCAGTCTGTTATTAAAAAAATTATTAAGTCTATTAAAAATGACTTTGACAACAAACTTCTACCAGAAAATATTCTTAATATTTACATTTATTACACAGCATATGAAGATATTAAAAAGGACACAATTATTAATTTACTCTCTGAAGGATTTATGTTTCCAAAGGAAAAAATAGTAATTCGCGACCTTCCTAACATTGTGTTAATACATACACATCGCGGTTCATATGGTGTAAGTTTAGAAACGAATATAGAGCATAAAATTAAAAAATATGACGATTAAATCTTTCGAGTTAATTGTTCATTAATCGCTTGCGCGTTATCGCCAAACACTAAAATTATTTGATTTTTGTTCTTCATAAATCCATTTATTTTAAATTTAGAAAATTGTTCTTTGTTTAATGTTAAGCCATTTTTTACATTAACTTTTAAAGTGGAGATGGTAGCAGAGACGTTTACAATATTTTCTTTTCCGCCAAGTGTTGATAATAATTCGTCAATATCTATTTCTACTTTATCAGAGGTTTTTAATTGATTGTTAGTTGATGTCAATATTTTTTTAGCTTTATGTTTTGCATAAAAGTAAGGAATGCTAAGACATATAATATTTAAAATTATCCATCTGAATTTATGCATATTAGCCTTTAATAAAGGTATTCTGTAGTTTAGTAATGTATTTATGAGTATCCATATTAAAACATAGATGAAATTTAGCATCTTGTTTGGTTACTGTTATATAGTCTGTAGGATTAATTTGCTTCACACGCATACCATCAATGATTAAATCACAACGTTGCGTCGAAACAAAATTAGTTAATTCTACTTTCGCATTATTATTTAAAATGACTGGTGCATTAAAAGAGTGATGTTTGGAATGGTTAGTTGGCGCAAGTTCTACTAACTCAAAAGCATTTACATTTGGGAAAATAATAGTACCTCCATTGGATTTAGCTTGACCAGTTGCGCCGGTGCGAGTAGCAATTAAAATACCCGTGCCCATATATTTTTCGTATAAAGCATCATCAATTTTTACATCCATTTTAATTGTGTTAAGTGATTGAATTACTAATTCATTCATTGCGTTATAAACTAATTTATTGTTAATATTTATTGATAATAGTTGTGGGTGAATATAATTGTTTTCATCCATTATTGTTTTAATAAATTGGTTTAAATTATTAGCATCAAATCTGGCGTAAAAGCCAACTGTGCCAGTATTGACACATACAATTTTTATTGGTTTATCATAATATTTTCGTAGAAAACGTACATAGGTTCCGTCGCCACCAACGACAATTAAATAATCATGATTATTTTTATTAGAAATCCATTTAGCTTTCTGAAATATTCGTTTGATTATTTTTGTAACTCTTTTTGACAAATCATGATTACTTGAAACGATTCAATATGTATTCTTTTTAATCATTTTTATTCCGTTTTAGATTATCGCTTTCATATATCTATTAAACAATTATAATCAATGTCATGAAAAAAATTATTAGTGGAATCCAACCAACCAATAACTTAACGATTGGTAATTACATCGGCGCTATTAAACAATTTGTTGACTTGCAAAATAAATACGAAATGTACATTTTTGTGGCCGATCTACACGCACTAAGTGTTTCTTTTGACCCTAAAACATTATTACAAAACAAACTAAAATTAGTAGCGAGTTATCAAGCGTTGGGACTTAATCTTAAAAAGAATACTGTTTTTTACCAATCGGATATACCAGCACATACATCTTTAAATTGAATATTGACCTGCCATACCACTATGGGTGAATTGAATAGGATGACGCAATTTAAAGATAAAGTAGCCAAATTTGTTCTTAGTAACGGCACCACAATGATTCCCACAGGTATTTTTATGTATCCTGTTCTCATGGCATCAGATATTTTGTTATATGACGCTGACTTTGTTCCTATTGGTGCAGATCAAAAACAACACACAGAACTAACTCGCAATATTGCTGTACGAATGAATAAAAAGTATGGTAATTTATTTAAAATACCAGAACCGTTAATTACAAAAAACGGAGCGCGAATCATGGATTTGTTAGATCCAACGATTAAAATGTCTAAATCTAATGCAAATGAAAAGGGCACTATTTTTTTATTAGATGACCCCAAAGATGCATATAAAAAAATTATGGGCGCGAAAACTGATTCCTTAAGTAAAATCAATTATGATATCACAAAACAACCAGGGGTGAGTAATCTACTAACTATATATAGTTGCATAACCGATATTTCAATTCAAGATTTAATAAAAAAATACAAAAATAAAAATTACGGAGCACTTAAGACAGATTTGGCAAAAATTATTAGTGATTTTCTATCAAGTTTTCAATCCAAATACAAAAAAATTATTTTTGATAAAAATAACTTAGAAGAAATTTTAAATAAAAATGCTAAAAAATGCATAGAGTTAACTAACAATAAATTAATTCAAGTCTATAAAGCGATAGGTTTAATTTAATCATCCAAGTTACTTGTAAAAACTATTACGTTATCATGATTGATTAAGGCTGTAATCGGTCAATTGGAATCAAATGCTTTTGCTCGTTTTAAATGATTAATGGCTATTTTTTTAGCTGATCCAGATGCAATTAATAAAATTTTCTTAGCAGCAAGAATTTCTTTTAAACCCATAGTTATTGCTGCTTTAGGGACGCTATCAATATCATCATTAAAAAAACGAGCATTAGCTTGTCGACTAGATAATGTTAGATTAACAATGTGCGTTTCTGTGTTTATAGGTGTACCTGGTTCATTAAAGGCAATATGACCATTATTGCCGACACCCAAAATAGCTAGATCCACTTGATGATATTGATTAATCAATTTCTGATATTTATCACCAATTAATTCTTTGGTTGGAAAGTATGTATGTTTTATGTTGATGTGTCAAAATAAATTTTCATGCATAAAGTAACGATATGATTGATTAGAATATCTTTTATCTAAATCTATATATTCATCCAAATTAAAGGTGACAACTTTGGATCAGTCTGTATGGTTAATTTTATAGTCTTGCACTATTGCCTTGTAGGTTGAAAGCGGGCTGGAACCAGTCGCCAAGATAAAAACAGAGTTAGGATCACTTTTAACTTGTTTAATAAATAATTGCGATGCTTTTTCACCGATTTCTGCTAAGTTTTGGCATTGAACAAATTTAATGGACATTAAATTATCTTCCCTCTAATAAAGGTAGCTTTTAACTTGTAATTTTTGTCTAGTAAAACGAAATTGCTTTCTGCTCCCTTAATTAGATTACCGATTTTTTTATCTAGTTTAATGCTTTTAGCAGCATTTAAGCTTGATACTTTTAGAATATCGGTCATAGGACAATTAGTTATTTTGCCAAAATTTTCAATTTGTTTATTGTATGGTAAATTGCCGCCAGCAATACAATTAGTGCCGTGCAAATAGTCTAATACACCTCTCTTGTCTACTTTTGATCCCCAAACATCATAAGTTCCGTTGGGGAATCCCTTAGTTAACAAACTATCACTAATAACCATTATTTGGTCAGCTCCTAAAATTTTATAAGTATTTAAAATAGTTTTTGATGCTACATGTTTTGTATCGCATATCACTTCACAGTTTAAATCTCGCCTATTGAATATAGCGTTTATAATAGTTGGAAATCTTTTATCAAAATTAGGCATTGCATTATACAGATGAATAATTCGTTTAGCACCTAGATCAAAAGATTGCATCGCTTCTTGATAATTAGCGTTGGTATGTCCAGTGGCAAGAAAGAAATCTTTATTTATCAATTTATATTTATTTAAGTTCTTTTTAAATTCTGGTGCAACCGCCAATACTTTAACAGTATTTGGTAATAGTTTATCTAAATGCTCTAATTGTTTAATGTCTAAAGGGCGAATTAGTCTTTTATTATGAGTTCCTTTACGAGCAATGGAAATATAAGGTCCTTCAATATATCAACCTTTAATTAAATTATTTTTATCAAAAGTTTTAATTATGTTGTAATTAGAAGCGATATTATCTAAATCTTTATCGCTACAAGTTACAGTAGTTAATAATATGCTACCTACACCTTCTTTATGAATGCGACTAAAATATTTTTTAATTTCTTGTCGAAAATTATGGCCCGATAGCATATTAAAATCAAAACCATAACCACCATGTGTGTGTGAATCAATAAAAGCAGGTAATAAATATAAACCTTTGGCATTAAAACTAGGTTTATTTGTTTTACCGGCTTTTATTCTAATAATTTTGGTTTCGTTAAATTCTATATAACCGTCAATTATTTTATTTTTTAGGACAATTTTAGCATTGGAAATAATCATAACACTCAACGGATAACATTATAACAATCTAATCCTGCTATATAGGCTTTTATCAGCATTTGAATGGATTATGGAATGAAAATAAATTAAGTGAATCTGTTTATTAAATAGAATTAAAATAGCACCCACAAAGGTGCTATTTTAAATGCCTATTAATGGAGGCACAAATGGATTATAAAAATTTAAACAAATTAATACATCGATTTAATAACAATCGTTGAGTTAGAAACGTCACTCAATCAATCAACCTTAATGTAATATTTGAATTCTTGAATAATGAGTATTTTACTAGCGGTATGCACAATGTTATTTATCAATCAAATGCTTCACATAAACGTTGATACAAAGGCGAACATGTATATGATTGATTTCAATCAGTAATAACTGACATTCATAATGGTTTTAAACCATTGAAAGTTTTAGCAAATAATAGCAAAATACCTGGGTATAAAAAATAAGACATATCATCTTTGAGTTAACGATTTTTCATTTCATAATAACGTAAAAAAATAAGATTTAGTATTTACCAAATCTTACTTTTAAAATCTATAGAATAATTTAGCGATTAAATAGTTATTACTATTTTTTCGTATCAATCACTCTTATTTAATTTCTTGAATTTTTCTTGCTACTGTTGTTGCGCTTGGAATTAAAACTGTCGTAATAATTGTCAAACTAGTAAAAGATAAAATTAATGGTCTAAGTGATACAATTACTCCACTAAAAGTAGATATATTTTGAAGGGCTTGAACAATAGCAAAACTATTAGAAAGGATAGACAATATCCCCGCTATTATTCCTACATAACCGCAAATCTTGTCAATAGATGATTGTGTCAAAATAACACCAACACTAGTTGCAATTAATGCACAAGAAAACCCCAAAAGTATTGAGCAATTTACGACAACATTATCTGTTTGTGTAGCCAAAATAGTTGTCAAAGATAACAACAATATTGAAAACATTCCTAATCCGATAATCGTAATATATTTTTTCATATTTTTCTCCTTTTATTAATTAGTTTAACGACATTTCGGTCAAAGATAAAACGTTATGGTTTTCTATTAATCCTTGTAAGGAAATCCAACTACTTGTTTTGATATGTAATTAGTTAGTTTTGTAACTTTACAAACAAAAAAGCTAAAGTGGACAGAGCAACTAAGTTGCTCTCTCTCTTGTGTTGGTCATGTTTAAATTAATGAGATACTTATACAATAAAAATAACAATAATACAAATCATTTTGTCACTCAATTAATCTTTAATGGGTACAGCTTATCTTTTAATCCAGATACCAGCATTTGAATAATTTCAAAGCATAGATTATAATTTTGCTATTATGGTAGAAAAAATAAAAAAAGATTGCCCTTGCGCAACTAAAACATGCCCAAATTGAGGCAGATGTAAACCTTGTCGTAAAATGATGGCTGCTGAAGGCGCGAAGCCAGTTTGCGAATGAGATATTTAAAATAAACTATATCTTGTCATGCCAAAAATATTAACTATTGTAATTCCGGCATATAAAGTGGAAGTCGTAATCAATAGAGCTTTGATGTCTTTGGACTATCAGTACGGCAAAGATTTTAATGTGTTAATAGTAGATGATGGTTCGCCCAAACCAATTAAAAAGATTATTCATTCATGAATAGAGCGTTATCCATCAATAATTAAAGTTGTTAGAAAAAAAAATGGTAATTGAGGCAGCGTAATTAATTGTGCAGCAGCTCATGTAAATACAAGATTTTTAAAAGTATTGGATGCTGACGATACATTCAATTTTTTTGAGCTGTCTAAGACAATTGATTATTTAAAAAACATGGATAAAGATGTTGATCTAGTTTTATCATCATTTTATTTTGTACTTGACTTAAAACAAAATAAAGTAATCTACAGAAGAATTACCCACAAATCATCTATTGTGTATACCAGTTTTGATCGATTTAAGACAAATCATATTTTAACTCATCATGCTATTTATTTCAATACTAAATTTTTGCAAGATAGATTGCACCTTGAAGAAAATTTTCGGTTTAGCGACAACATTCTTTTATATCGCGCTATTTTATTTTCTAAAAAAATTGCTTTGTTACCGAAAAATTCCTTTTTATATGAATATCATATAGGTATTCCCCAACAACAATCTTCTTTAGAACAAATGATTCATTACTATCATGATGCTCAAAAAACCTTTAATATTATTTCTCAGATTAAAGTACACGCTAATATTTCTAATCAACGAAAAAAAACCTTATTTATCATTTTAAAAGCAATGTACTACCTTTCGTTAATTTTGATAGCACTGAATAAAAATATTTACTTATGACAAAAAAAGATAAATTTTAGAATAATAAACAAATATATAAATCAAGCCAAAATAAACGGATATGAAGATTTTTTGAAAAAAAGTTCTATATCAGTTTTTAACTCACTTGGTCATCGTCCAACTCTTACCATATCCAAGATTGCTTTCAAATTAATCCGAGTTGGCTTTATTAGAATAGTTAAAGATGGGGACCGTTTAATGAAAAACAAAAAGTTGATTTATTAAATCAAATAATTTTTCTCCCCACTTGTCTTCGGTAGACAAAATATGATATCCGCCATCCAATGTATGACATTTATGGTATTGGTCAAGTGATGAAATTTTTTCAAAAAAAGAAAAATGCATCATTTTATCGTCTTTAGATTGAATATAAAAGAAACGGTAGCTCTCTTTTCTTAAAATCTTTTTAATTTTTTTTCACGTTGGTTTAATAGCTCATCAAGCGGCTAATAAAGAAACATTATTTCTTTGATATTTTTTAATATTGATTTTTTTAATTCTTCTTACTAGGATATTGGAAGAAAGAACATCTACTTCATCAGTATCTGGGAATGGGTCATAAGTTTTTATACCAAATAAAATACTTAAAAGGATTGATGGTAAAATGCTGATTTTATATTTAAGGGAACGCCCGCTAGAATCTTGGACGCGATCAGGGATATTTCATACGGCTACTCCGGCAATTTTAGCGTAATGTTTTTTTTGATAAGCTATAGCTATTCCACCGCCTCATGATTCGCCAATTAAAAATATTTTGCGATTACCAAATTTAGTTAAAACATAACTTATTATGCGATCTAGTTCATTCACATAACAACGCATTCAGCGCTTAGCCTTATTTTGATTTTCAATACTACCCATCCGTTCGTATGTCACCAAAAAATGATTATCAAAAATTGGATAATTCAAAAGTCTAACTTGGGCATTAGTTGCATCTAATCCTCCCAAGAAGATAAAGATACTGCTTTCCTCACTGATGTTTTTAGGTTTAATATAAAAAAAAGGGATAGGACACTTATGTGGGTTAATATTTATTTTTTCTTCTATGCAGCGATCGTTTGGAACAAAGTTCATACAATATAATAATAAACAAAAATATTCTTTTTATAAATTGTTATTTGACTTAACAGCAAATAATTACCTAACGATACTTTTTTAATATTTTACGTTTACAGAAAAAGTGTCAAAAAATTTTACGTTGTCAAGCATGTGGAGAAGAAATTTTAATTTTATATTCATCGAAAAGTTTATATAATTTATTATAGGTTTGATTAACTAAGTCTGAACTTGGTGGCGGTCAACGATACCATCATTTTAAGATATATAGCATTGAATATATATAAGAAAATGTGCAAAAAATGAATTCATTAATAATTTTTTTGTCTACATCTTTACTAATTGATAAAAAATACTCTAATTGTTCAATAGAAGGCAATATATTTTTATATCTTGCATGTTTAGCATCAGAAACCGAATTATCTGATTGCGTAAAACAATAAGTTTTACTTCTACATATCGCTAAATGTTTCAATTTAGGGAATGTATAAAATAACATGCACATATCCTCGCTCATATTTAAACCTTCTTTAAATTTAAATCCAGCATTTAACACACTTTGAGTTTTAAAAAGGATATTTCATAAAATTGGTATATTGTTACACAAATATTTGTAAGTGTTCATCTTTTTATGCAATTTGGAATTTAGCAGTCAGACACGGCGGTGTTTTCTTTTAGAAATACGATATGCCTTTGCAACTACAGCGTCAGCCCCCCCATTATTACTCGCTTTAACTAATTTATTAATCGCATCGTCTAAAAAGTAATCATCAGCATCACAAAAAATAAAATATGGAGTAGCAACATTTTCTAACAATTTTTGTCTTGTATAAGCAATGCCGTGATTAGTTTGTTGTATTACTTTAATTCTTTCTGGATATTTTTCTTGAATTGATTTTATTATTTGGAACGAATCGTCTATGCTTCCATCATCAATACACAAAATTTTTAGGTATTCTTTGGGATAATTTTGACTTAATACAGCATCAAAGCATCTTTCAATTGTTTCAGCTCCATTGTAGCATGGGATTAATACTGTGATTGATATATAAGACATTTTATTAATTTACTCTCATTCAATCGTTCCAGGAGGTTTAGAGGTAATGTCATAAACGACGCGATTAATACCTTTTACTTCATTTACAATACGATTAGAAATTTTGTTTAGCACTTCGTACGGTATTCTAGCATAGTCTGCTGTCATTCCATCTTGACTAGTTACAGCACGAACGATAATTACATCTTCATATGAGCGCTGATCTCCTTTAACGCCAACTGTTTTAACACCAGGTAACACTGTAAAATATTGTCAAATATTTTTATCCAATTTTGCTCTCATTATTTCTTCATGTAAGACAACATCTGTCTTTTGGACTAATTTAATTTTTTCCTTAGTAATAGAACCAATGATTCTAATTGCTAATCCTGGTCCAGGAAATGGTTGGCGAGCAACTATTGTTTCTGGTAAACCTAATTGTCTGCCTAATTCACGCACCTCATCTTTAAATAATTTATTCAATGGTTCAATTAATTTGAGACGCATATTTTTAGGCAAACCACCAACATTATGATGCGACTTAATAGTTTGAGCGGTTTTTGTGCCAGATTCGATTACGTCTGTGTACAGAGTGCCCTGCGCTAGTCATTTTAAATTTTGAATTCTAGAAGCATACTTTTCGAAAATGGCAATAAATTCTTTACCAATAATTTTTCGTTTATGTTCTGGATTAGTTATATTTTTTAGTTTTGTCAAAAATAGATCAGTTGCATTTACTTTTACAAAGTTTACATCAAAGTGATTTTTAAATGTTTTTATTACATTGTCACTTTCGCCTTTTCGTAAGAATCCGTGATCTACGAATAAACAAGTTAAATTTTTGCCTACTGCTTTTGCGATAATGGCGGCAGTAACGGATGAATCTACCCCACCAGATAATGCACACAATACTTTGTCATTGCCAACGATATTTTTAATTTCTTTAATTTGATTATCAATAAAAACTTTTATTGTTCAATTGGGTTCAATTTTACAAATGTTAAAAATAAAGTTTCGTAAAAACTTTAATCCGTTAATGGAATGTCTGACTTCAGGATGAAATTGAATACCATATAGTTTATTTTCTTCATCACCCATAATAGCATTTGTGCACGTTTGTGAAAAACCAAAATTTTTAAAATTTTTCGGTAAAATATTAACTTGATCACCGTGTGACATTCACACTAGTTGTTTTGATGATAATTTATCTGTGAGCCTACTTTTTTTAACATAAAGATTGGTACTACCATACTCTTTATGTTTGGCAGATAGCACTTTACCACCGTTTTGATACGCCATTAACTGCATGCCATAGCAAACCCCTAAAATGGGTATATCTAGTTTGTAGATTTGTTTATCAATTGTTGGAGCGTTTCTTTCATAAACTGAATTAGGACCGCCAGAAAAAATAATACCTTTAATACTCTTATCGTTACGAATTTGATTTATATCAATATCAGGTGATACTAATTCACTATATACACCAATTTCTCTAATGCGTCGAACAATCAATTGACTGTATTGACTACCAAAATCTATGACTAAAATTTTATTTACCATGATAGTTTGGCGCTTCTTTAACAAAATCTAAGTGATGTACGTGTGACTCATTAAAACCAGAAATAGTAATTTTTACAAATTTTGCTTTTTTCTTTAAGACAGCAATGTTCTTGGCTCCACAATAACCCATACCGCTGCGCAAACCGCCTATCAACTGATAAATAATATTGTCTACTGACCCCTTATACAGTAAAGCGGCTTCCACTCCTTCAGGCACTAGCTTAGAATGGTCCATGTTATTTTGGAAATATCGATCGCTTGAGCCACGTTTCATTGCCGCCATTGAACCCATCCCTACATATGATTTATATTTTTTACCATTAATAGTAATGATTTTTCCAGGCGCTTCATCTGTGGCGGCTAATAAGCTACCTAACATTACACTATCAGCACCAGCCGCTAGAGCTTTAGTAATATCGCCAGAATATTTAATTCCCCCATCAGCAATAATTGGAATTTGTTTTTTAGTAGCGACTTCATAAACATCGGCAATTGCCGTCAATTGAGGAACACCAACGCCGGAAATGATTCTGGTTGTACAAATCGAACCAGGACCAATTCCAACTTTTAGAGCATCTACACCAGCTTTAATCAAATTAATTGCCCCAGATTTAGTGGCAATATTACCTGCTATTAATTGGACGTTGGGGAAACGTCTCTTAATTTTTTTAATGGCATTAATTACATTAAAAGAATCACCATGAGCGCTATCAATTGTTAGAACATCTACGCCAGTCTTCACTAAAGCTTCAGTACGTTCAATATTATTGTCAGCAATAGAAATAGCTGCACCAACAATCAAATGTTTCTGTTTATCAACATTTGCTTCCGGATATTTTTTAGAATCAACTTTAAATGATTTTACTTTTTTAACAAGATTTGCTTGATGTTCTAAAGATAAGTTTTTATGAATGAATCCAATTCCACCATTTAGCGCCATATGAATAGCCATTTTATCTTCAGTTACTGTATCCATAGCTGCCGAAATGATAGGAATGTTTAAAGAAATGTTTCGAGTTAATTTTGTTTTAGTAGATACTTCTCGTGGCACGACATCAGAATATTGTGGTACTAGCAAGACGTCACCAAATGTATGGCCTTTTTTAACATTAATTTTTATCATATAAACCTTTCTAGTAGATTTAGGATATCTAATATAATATTATATAATATCTTCCCAATACCTAATTATCATTAATGAATAAATTTTATATCACTACCCCCATATATTACCCATCTGGCCAACCTCATATTGGTCATGCTTATTCGACAATTTTTGCCGATGTTTTGTGTCGTTACAAAGCATACATAGGGTATGATGCATTCATGCAAACAGGTATGGATGAACACGGTCAAAAAATAGCTGAAGCTGCTGCAAAGCACGGAATAGAAATTCAAACATTTGTTGATCAAATTAGTAAAGTATTTTTAAAACTATGAGACGATTTAGATATTAATTACAGTTCATTTATTAGAACTAGCGACCCTAAACACACTAAAGTAGTTCAAGAAGTATTTGAACAATTTAAGAAAGATGGTTTTATATATCTTGGTAGTTGAGAAGGTTTATACTGTGTAAGCTGTGAAGAAAACTATACAAACAGTCAGGCATTAGTTGCTAAAGATGGGACATTAACATGTCGTTTAGGGCATAAATTAACTACAAAAAAAGAACCATCATTTTTCTTTAAAATGAGTCAATTTCAAACTTGAATTAAAAGTTTTTATAATCAGAACCCCAAATTTATAATTCCAGAAATACGAGTTCATGAACTATTAAATAGTTTCATAAATGAGGGATTACAAGATTTATCTGTTTCACGCACCAGTGTGGAATGAGGCATTTCTGTTAAAGACAATCCGCAACACAAAGTTTATGTTTGGATTGATGCGCTTTTGAATTATTTAACTGGTTTAGGATACAAACAAAATGATGATCAATTATTTAAAAAATATTGAGAAGACGAAAATACTGAAATTGTTCACTTGATGTCCAAAGAAATTACTCGTTTTCATTGTATATACTGACCAATAATGTTAAATTGTTTGAAATTACGTCAACCGACTAAAATAATATCGCACGGCTGAATCATCACTGATCAGGGCAAAATGTCTAAATCTTTAGGAAACATTATTGACCCTAAATTTTATATAGAAAAATTCGGTAGTGATGCTTTGCGTTATTTTTTAATGAAAGAGATGGACGTAAATCGCGATGGTATTTTTAATCACGATATTTTTGTTGAATGTTACAATGCTGATTTGGCAAATATTTATGGTAATCTTGTTTCTAGATTCATTGGAATGGTTTCTAAATACAATAAAAGTATTATCCAAAAAAGTAAAATACCTTTTGATGATCTATCGATTAATTTATTAAATAATGCTCGTGAATTAATAACCGCTGTAAAAGATTGCATTTCATCATATAAAATAAATGAACTGATTCATAATATTTTAGATTTTGCTAGACATACAAACAAATATGTTGAGGAAACAAAACCGTGAGTTTTGTTAAAAGAGAATAAATTAGATCACGTTAATAATTTCTTATATTGTTTAGGAAATAGCATTAGAGTTATTACATCGTTATTGCAACCTATTCTCACTAAGGGCACTAAATTAATGGTACAACAATTAGGATTAACAGAGAGCCAGTTAAGTTTTGATAATTTAATTAATTTTGATTTGTTGAATGATCATAAAGTAAATGTTTCAACACCAATTTATACTCGTATTGAAACCAAAAATAGTTAGTAGCGTCGTGCTTCTCGTTTAATATCGCGTATTTTAATATCTTGTCGCTTATCTCGTGGATTCTTGTGTTGGCATACAGCGATTTCAACTTTAATCTTGCCGTTGTTTAAATAAATTTTGTTGGGCACAATTGCTAATCTTTCTTTTTTCACTCTGTGCTCAATTTTAATTATTTCATTTTTATGTAGTAATAATTTTCTTGTACGATATGGATCTTTATTATGAATATTTCCTTGTTCAAATGGAGCTACATACATATTAATTAAGAAAGCTTCTTGGCCTTTGAATATAACAAAAGATTCATCAATGCTAGCATTAGCCTTAACTAAGGATTTAACCTCAGTACCAAAAAGTGAAATACCACATTCATAGCTTTCTAAAATGTGATAATTTAATCTTATTTTCTTATTAGGAAATAATAATTTCATGATTACTTAATAAAAGATACAAAGCTAAAATCAATTTTACGAGCTTCTTTATTTGCATCAATGACTTTTACTTTTAATTTAGTGCCTAAAGAAAATCTAAATCCAGTTTTTCTACCAACCAATTCATAGGTTTTTTCATTGAATGTGTAAAAATCATTTTTCAAATTTACTAATTTAATCATGCCCTCAACAGCATTGGTAAGCTGCACAAATAAACCAAAAGAAGAAACAGATGTTACAAACCCATCAAACATTTCGCCAATATGATTTTGCATGTATTCAGCGAATTTCATTGCATTTACTTCGCGTTCACATTTAATCGCTCGTAATTCGCTCTTTGATGATAAAAGAGCTTGCTCTGTTAGTGAGTTTTGCATTTCTTTTCTATTGCCTTCACTAATGTTATCTTTTTCAAATTCAGACATTCAAAAAATTCGATGAACAATTAAATCAGGGTAACGCCTAATGGGCGAAGTAAAATGTGTGTAATTTTTTAATGATAATCCAAAATGGCCAATATTTTTTACGTCATAATCAGCCTTTGCCATGGTTCGTAATAGCATCATATTAATTAAGTCTAAATTTGGATTACCTTGATTGTCTCGGATTCATTTAGCTATATCTGCTGGTCCGATATTTTTGATATCTGTACTAATTTTGAATCCTAATTTTTTGGCTTCTAGTGCAAAAACTTTTAAACGATCATCAGATGGTTCATCGTGGACACGATAGATAAATGGCCACTTTCTTTTTTCAGCATATATAGTGACTGCTTCATTTGCAGCAAGCATAAAGTCTTCAATCATTTTTTGGGCAACACCTGACTCACGTCTTTTTATTTCAGTGGGAACACCATTTTCATTCACGACGATAATAGGTTCAGCGATTTCAAAATCAATATATCCTCTAGCTTTTTTAGTTTTATCTAAAATTTTATGAAGTTCAAGAGAATCCAATAGCATTTTTTTAATTTCGTTAGAATCATTTTCTAACTGACTATTATTTTTAAAAAATTCATTAACTTCTTCATATGCATAACGTCGATGCGATTTAATTATGGAAGGATATATCTGAATATTTTCTATAACGCCGTTTGATTTTACATTCATATCACATGTTAATGTTAATCGCTCCACATTTGGGTTTAAAGAACATATATCATCTGAAAGATTATGAGGCAACATTGGAATTACACGATCTACTAAATAAATCGAGCAACCTCGTTTTAATGCTTCGTAATCCAAAATAGATTTAAATCTTACATAGTGACTAACATCGGCAATAGAAACAGATAAAAAAAAGTCGCCATTGTCTAGTTTCTTTACATAGATGGCATCATCAAAATCTTTAGAAGTACTTGGATCGATTGTAACGATGGGTAGATGTGTTAAATCCTTACGGATTGCTCTTTGATGTTCGTCAATATCAATTTTTAATTTACGGGCATATTCAACAACAGGTTCAGGAAATTCTGGTTCTACACCGTTGTCATAAACAATTGATAAAATATCTACGCCAACATCACTTATATGTCCAATGATACGACTAACCGAGCCATAGGCTGTTTTATCAGTATATTGTTTAATTTGAATAAGAATTTTTTGTCCGGTTACTAAACCTTCAATGGAATCTAATCTAATATCTAGATAAAATTTTTTATCATCTACTTTTATTTTATAGTTACCATGTTCATCAATGGTGATAACCCCAACAAAAAAATCTTTAGCATGTGATATTACTTTGGTAACTACCGCATCCTTAAGATTATTTTTAGGAGCTTTTTGCATTTCAGCAAATTCTACTAGATCGCCGTTCTGCGCCCCATTTAAATTATTTTTAAATACATAAAAAGTCGCATTTTTCTCATTATTTAAAGTAATGAAGCCCGATCCTTTACTATTAATCAAAATAGTACCTTGCTTTAATTTATTTAAATCTACTGGAGCATTTATATATCCCAACACAACAGATTTATTTTTTAATTGTTTAAATTCTCCAGAACTAATAAGTGCATCAATTACACTATAAATAGCATATTTATAATTAGCAACTTCTCTATATTGATCCTTCAGCTTGTGTAAAATAATCCCTGGAGGAATAGGTCTACCATTTTCATTAGTAACAATGTCGATTACGTCTTGCTTAATCGACATTGTATTTTTTTTATTTATATCCATTAATATTTTCCTGTAATAGAACCAATAATGGCAATCGCAAACACCACAAACATTAAGACAAACATCGTCATTTGTAGAATTTTAACAAAGCCACGATCTTTGGTTTTTTTGAATAATTCCAAGTCTTGACCAGCTAAGGCGGTTAATCCAGTTGTAGAGCCAGAGCCCGATAGTAAAAGACCGATCAACAAACAAATAACCGATATAACTAATAATACGATACTAACTCATCCCATAATAAATGACTTCCATTATAAAGAAGTTTATTTAAAAAATTTTAAAAATTTCACTATTAAATCGTTGCAATTGGTGCTGTATATACTGGAAGCGCAAAATCACCAATATACATTTTACTAGTCGATTCTACGTAAGCAGTTATATTTATTGCAGCATAATATTTCATGCCGTCAGTTGGCGTATTGACTTGAATGGTATGATTATTTTGCGTTTGTTCCAAATTATCTACTCAAGAAAACAACGATGTTGCATCTTCTCCATCTTGATTGAATGCGGTGTAGTTTCAAATAATATGCGTAACGTCGTTGGGCATATTGGTAACTTGGACAGTTAATTTGTTATCTGTTCAAGTTCCGCCGGCAGTTAGCACTTTGATTTTTAAAGATTCGTTTTTAGCACAAGAAGTGGAGATTAATGCCGCAATTCCAGTACTTGCTAAAAGTCCTCCTCCACATAACAATAAGCTTGTTTTTAATTTTTTCA
The DNA here is from genome assembly GCA_031259945.1 of Mycoplasmataceae bacterium. Classification (GTDB taxonomy): domain Bacteria; phylum Bacillota_I; class Bacilli_A; order Mycoplasmatales; family Mycoplasmoidaceae; genus Malacoplasma_A. The sequence continues at coordinate 4,665 of JAIRKU010000025.1, read as the reverse complement.
TTTCTTTTTTCTTTTTAACTTTTATTTAGCATATCACAAAATTATTAATACAAAATAAATTTGTTTTCTTCACATTAATTTTAATGGGTGCCTGGTTAATTTTGTCTCGATATAAAATTAATGAAAAATAGATTACAATTATTTAACTATGATTAAAACAAATAATATAAGTGTTAATGTTGAAAAAGTAATTGACAACAGAACGTTAGATATTAGACTTAGTAAAATTCGTAAAGCACAAAAAATATTTTCAACCTATACTCAAGAACAGGTTGATAAAATTTTTTTAGCAGTAGCTGTAGCTGCCGATAAAGCACGTATCCCTTTAGCCAAAATGGCTGTAAGGGATACTGGTATGGGCATTGTCGAAGATAAAGTTATTAAAAATCATTATGCTGCAGAATATATATATAATGCTTATAAGAATATCAAAACATGCGGCATCATTGAACGTGACGCCACATTTGGATGAACAAAAATTGCTGAACCAATAGGCGTTATTGCTGCCATCATTCCCACAACCAATCCCACATCAACTACTATTTTTAAAATATTAATTGCATTAAAAACGCGTAACGGTTTAATTATTAGCCCACACCCTAGGGCTAAAGAATGTACTATTTCTGCTGCAAAAATTTTATTAGATACTGCTGTTAAAGCCGGCGCACCAGAAGGCATTATTGGTTGAATTGATGCTCCATCAGTTGAATTATCCAATCAGGTAATGCGCGAAGCTGATTTAATATTAGCTACCGGCGGACCAGGAATGGTTAAAGCCGCTTATAGCTCTGGTAAACCGGCTATCGGTGTAGGGCCGGGCAATGTTCCGGCTATCGTAGCAAGTAGCGCTGATATACGTATGGCAGCTAGTAGTATTTTAATGTCTAAAACATTTGATAACGGTATGATTTGTGCCAGCGAACAATCAGCCATTGTTTTAGCAGATGTTTATGATAACTTTAAAAAAGAGATTAATTATCAAGGTGGGTATATTCTAAATAAAGAAGATGCTAAAAAAGTAGGTAAACTCATAATTATTAATGGTGCTTTAAACCCTAAAATTGTTGGTCAGTCAGCATATACAATTGCTAAGATGGCACATGTTAAAGTGCCATTAGATGCTAAAGTACTAATTGCTGAAGTAGAATCAACCGAATTTATTAGAGAACCATTTGCTCATGAAAAATTAAGCCCATGTTTAGCCTTATATAAAGCTAAAACATTTGATGATGCCATTAATAAAGCTGAACGATTAATTGAACAAGGTGGTTTAGGCCACACGGCTTCTTTGTTTATTAACCATGAAAAAGATTATGACAAAATTCAATTATGACAATCGCGTATGCGTACTGGACGTTGTTTAATTAATACGCCAGCTGCCCAAGGTGGTATTGGTGATTTATTTAATTTTAAAATTAAACCATCACTAACTCTAGGATGTGGTTCTTGGGGCGGCAATGCCGTTAGTGAAAACGTTGGTGTAAACCATTTATTAAATATTAAAGTATTAGCTTGTAGGAGAGAAAATATGTTGTGATATCGTGTCCCTGAAAAAATTTATTTCAAAAGAGGATCTTTAGCAATCGCTTGCCGTGAGTTTAAAGAAGTTTATCAAAAGAAACGTGCTTTTATTGTTACTGATAAATTTTTATATTATTCAGGATTCACTAATAAAATAACTCAATATTTAGATGAAATGGGAATCCAGCACGCTACTTTCTTTGATGTAACACCCGACCCCACTATTGAAATTGCTCAAGCGGGCGCTGAAGCAATGAAAACATTCCAACCCGATTTAATTATTGCGATTGGTGGAGGTTCGCCGATTGATGCCGCTAAAATCATGTGAGTTCTATATGAACACCCAGAAGTGGTTTTCCAAGATTTAGCGATGCGCTTTATGGATATACGTAAACGTATTACCAAATTTCCGCCAATGGGTACTAAAGCTTACTTTTGCGCCATCCCCACCACTAGTGGAACTGGTAGTGAAGTAACACCGTTTGCTGTGATTACTGATAGTCGTAACCATATTAAATATCCGTTAGCAGATTATGAATTATTGCCGAAGATGGCCATAATTGACCCTGATTTAACTATGGACATTCCTAAAAGTTTAACGGCTGCAAGTGGCATCGACGCTTTAACACATGCATTAGAGGCGCTGGCTTCTACAATGGCTTCAGATTACACCAATGGCATGGCAAGAGAAGCAACTAGACTTATATTTAAGTATTTACCAGATGCTTATACATATGGTGGTAAAAATGTCAAAGCGCGTGAGGAAATGGCTAATGCTTCATGTATGGCTGGTATTGCCTTTGCTAATGCTTTTTTAGGTGTGTGTCATTCGATGGCACACAAACTGGGTTCGTACCATCATATTCCTCACGGGGTTGCTAATGCGCTTTTAATAAATGAAGTAATTAAATTCAATTGCAGTGAAGCACCAGTTAAGATGGGAACATTTAGTCAATATAAATATCCGCAAGGATTAAAGCGTTATTCTGAACTAGCGGATTATGTTAATATTGGTGGAAAAACACCAGCTAATAAAGTTGAAAATTTAATTAAACAAATTGAAAAATTAAAAGCACATTTAGAAATTCCTAAATCAATTGCTGCAGCTGGTGTTAAAGAATCTGATTTCTTAAAAACGTTAGATAAAATGTCTGAAGATGCATTTGACGATCAATGTACTGGAGCAAATCCAAGGTATCCTTTAATTAGTGAAATTAAAGAAATGTTCTTAAATGCCTATTACGGTAAAAAGACACCACTTAAAATTAAATAATCTTATATCTAACGTGTTTTTTATTAAAACGAATTTTATTAATATATTGCATCGCCATACTATAACGTTCAATTCAGTTATAGTAAAACGATAAAACTAGAAATAAAATGATACCGAATGCATACCATACGCCATTAAACGGTTTTCCAGTTCATAATGGAATAAGTGAAGTACCATCATCAGGGGATTGATAAACGTTGGCGTGAATATTAGGATTTATGCAAGTAAAATATCCATAAACTGAAATGCCACCATAAATAATATGTTGAGTCCCATCTGGTTCTACCGTTAAATGTTGAATAGGTAAATAATTAATAGTAATAGCATAAACTAGATACAATACTGGGAAAATCATTGTGATTGGAACAATAAAAGAAAATTTATATGGTTGATATTGTCTTTTTGACTTACAAAAGAAAATGAAAAATATCAATACCATAATAGGTTGCACAACATGAAATAAAGCAGTTTTAACTAGATCTCATCATTGGGTTTGTCCGCCGAGCCCCATGTTAATAATTCCAGAAGAATGGTTAATTAATATAAATGGTGCCAATAAGAAATCGGCAATCAAAAAAGTAACTGTAATATAGGTAAAAGTCATAGTTACGATTGTGCCAGTATGTAAAAATTTAAACTTATAGTTTAACAAAAAAATAATAAAAAAGATTGCCACTCATAAATTGGATAATTCAGTGAAGTGATGCATAGTACCAAATCAAATCTTAGCTAAAATTGATGGATATATTTCTGTATCACTATTACTGCAGTATATAGAAAAAACTGTAATACCAAATTCAGCACATGCAATCAATATACCGCACCAACAAATAATTTTTAATTCTTTATCTTTACCTTGTCAAGGAGTTTGTGAATTTTTAAAAACACTATAGTTAAACTTATATTTTTTAATTGGTATAGATAGTGATGGTATGTAATAGATTAATCAGAAAATTAATGCGACAAATCCAAATGCAATCATTAAAATAGGTAAAACTATACTAATAGAAATATCAAAAAAATAATTAATGGGTGCTTCTGGCAAGTCGTTTAGTGCATCTATAATGGCTTGATCCATAATGCCTGAAAAAGTCCATATTACAACTAAAGCGATAATGAGAACAAATGACCCCATACTTAAGATAAGAAATAATGTTGAGATTCGACGTTTACGGTCGACTTTATCAGTAGATTTTAAAATTAAGATAGCTAAAACTAAAACAATAATAAAAAGCTGTATAAAAGCATAAATAGTTATGTATTGTAATCCAGTTAGTGCTTTTCAATCTTTCAAGAAGAAAATGATAGAAAGTGCAACATATGGGGAATGTTCTCCTAATACTTTATCTAAAGAAAAAATACCCATAATCAATGTTATAACAATCGAGATAGGTAACCCAAATCTGATTAATCGGTCCCTGTTTTTTAATTTATTTTTCTTTATCATGTTATTTAGACAAGATTATATATCCATTAAACTACCGACACTGATGTTTTTGGTAACTATTCACCGAGAGAGTTTGTCGTCCACACACACACACACACACACACAAATGCCGGTAAAATCAATCTCTAATTCACTTTATATAAACGAAAATGTTCTCATTAAATTGGCATAAAATATTTTTTATTTTTCTTGTAAAAAAACAAAATTTGATAATTACAGCCATTGTAAAATAATATGTTTTGTTGTTTAACAAAAAATTAATAGAAACTGAATCCCAGTTTTTGAATTTGATTAATATTTTGTGTTCGGTTAATGCCGTGTCAAACATTTATTTTTAACCCAATTTATTTTCATTCTATTTAATGTTTAGCAACACTTAACCAATACATAAATAGTTTTTATGTTATAAACAAATGTATAATGG